>JAGVFD010000261.1 GCA_020057805.1 Sideroxydans sp.
AATATGCCTTCTATTCCCATTCCAAGGCTCCCTTCATCCACTCATAGATAAATCCAACTACAAGGATGGCCAAGAAAACCATCATGGAAACAAAACCAAAAGTTCCTAACTCCTTAAGCACAATGGCCCATGGAAACAGGAATGCAATTTCGAGATCAAACAAGATGAATAGAATGGCAACTAGATAAAAGCGCACGTCAAATTTCATACGCGCATCTTCAAAGGCCTCAAAGCCGCATTCGTAAGGGGATAATTTTTTGTCGTCAGGACGATTGGGGCCAACCAACATGCCCAACACGATTGGAGCAATGCCCATCACCAGCGCAATGCCAATGAACAACAGAACCGGAAAGTAATTTTCCAACATTTTTGAGTTCCCCTCCCTCTGAAGGCTCGCAATATGAAAGCTGCTCTATTTTTGTGACCTTCGCCTTTTATGGCCTTGGTTCTATATATTCTGGTGCGGGGCAAGGGACTCGAACCCTCACGTCCTTACGGACACAGCCACCTCAAGGCTGCGCGTCTACCAATTCCGCCAACTCCGCATACTACTTTTTTATTTCGGTATTTCTTTCGCTTTTGAATCGCTTGTGTCTACCACTGCGGCTGCAGGTGCTTCTTTTTGCAGCGCATTAACATCCACCTTATCCATCAAACCAGCCTGCTGTACAGGCTGAGAATAGAGATAAGTCAACGACAAACTAGTCACAAAGAAAATTGCCGCAGCGTATTTCGTACTACGGCTCAAGAAATTTGCAGAACCACTAGAACCGAACAGACTACCTGCCGAACCGGTGCCGAACGCCGCCCCCATATCCGCACCTTTGCCATGCTGAATCAGAACCAAACCAATCAACACCAACGCCGTAATGATATGCACTACCCAAACTATTGTTTCCACACTGGACTCCAACTACAAAATGATTATTGTGCTGCGTGACAAATCGCCACAAACTCTTCAGCCACCAAAGACGCTCCGCCTATGAGACCCCCATCAATATCCTGCATTGCCAACAATTCAGCCGCGTTAGCGGGCTTCATGCTACCGCCATACAAAATACGTAATTCTTGCGCCACAGCCTTATCTAACTGCGCCACCCGTTGCCGAATAAAGGCATGCACCGCTTGCGCCTGCTCTGGCGTTGCTGTTTTTCCCGTGCCAATCGCCCACACAGGCTCATACGCCACGACGGATTTTGCCACAGCTTGCGCGCCCACGTGATTCAGAATCACTTCCAACTGACGCGCCACAACTTGCTCCGTTACGCCGCTTTCGCGTTCCGCCAAGGTTTCGCCCACACAGAAAATAGGCGTCAGTCCCGCCTTAAGTGCTGTATCAAATTTGGTTGCCGCGATGTCATTGCTCTCATGGAACAACGCACGGCGCTCTGAATGACCGATGATGACGTAACGGCAATCGAAGTCAGCCAACATCCCTGCTGCCACAGCGCCGGTGAATGCGCCCTGCTCATTTTGACTCACATTTTGCGCGCCCCACGCCACGTTACTACCCGCCAATATGGATTGGGCTTGAGCCAAATAGGGATAAGGAACGCAAACGCCATAATCAGCATTTCGTAAATTACGCACCCCTTCGAGCACTCCGTCCAGCAAGGCTTTATTCCGCGCCAGATTGCCGTACATCTTCCAATTTCCAACTACTAACTTGCGGCGCATGTTGATTCGCTTTACACGTTTTGAGGCCGTCGATACTACCCATGAATCGCCGAATGGTCAATCGAAGTGTCATCAAACGTCATATCCAATGCGGTTAGCCCACCTCGCCACTCAAGCTTCCGCTTATTGATTCAATTTGAGCACTCTTAAAGTTGTGTAATATAGTTGTAACAATTAGCGCCTAAAATTCTCAACGTAAAAATAAAATTCGACTAATCCTTTCACTTTTGCTGGAGTCAATCATCACATGAAAATGCTAAATCGCTTTGTCCTTACTGTTGGGATATTCGCCACAAGCACGGCTTTCGCTGTAGACATTACAGGTGCGGGCGCTACTTTCCCCTACCCCCTGTATGCTAAATGGGCGGAGGCCTATAAAACCCAAACAGGTGTAGGCATGAATTACCAATCCATTGGCTCGGGCGGTGGAATTAAGCAGATTCAAGCGAAGACCGTAGACTTCGGTGCTTCAGATGCGCCCCTGTCACCAGAAGAATTAAGCAAAAATGGCTTGGTACAATTCCCTACCGTCATTGGCGGTGTGGTGCCTATCGTCAATCTTGAAGGCATAGCACCTGGCAAACTGAAATTAGATAGCCAAGTTTTGGCGGACATCTATCAAGGCAAAATAACCAAGTGGAATGATTCGCGCATTCTCGCTGACAACGCAGGCCTGCCTTTGCCGGATAAGCTCATCACCGTCGTACATCGTGCGGATGGTTCAGGCACCACTTTTATTTTCACAAACTACCTAGCGCAAGTGAGCGCGGCTTGGAAAGCAGAAGTGGGCGCTGATAAGGCTGTGAAGTGGCCTGTAGGCACAGGCGGAAAAGGCAATGAAGGGGTTGCTTCTTTTGTGCAAACCATAAAAAACTCCATTGGCTATGTGGAATACGCTTACGCCTTGCAAAACAAAATGAACTTTGTTCAATTAAAAAATCGCGAGGGTCAGTTTGTTAGCCCTAACGACGACAGCTTCAAGGCAGCAGCAGCGAATGCCAAGTGGGATAAAAAGAAGGGCTTCTACGAAATCCTAACCAACCAAGCAGGCAAAGCTAGCTGGCCCATTACAGGCGCAACATTTGTCCTTATCCATCAGTCTCCTGAAAAAATTGAACATGCAAAAGAAGTGCTGAAATTTTTTGACTGGGCCTATGCCAATGGTGACAAATTAGCGTCTGAACTTGATTACGTTCCATTGCCTGCCAAGTTAAAGTTGACGATTCACGATGCATGGAAAGAACAAGTAAAAGACAAATCTGGCAAAGCGCTGTGGAAGTAAGTTTCAGTTATTAAGATACAATCGCGGGGGCTGAAAATGCCCTCGTGTTTATTTACGCACCCCCACTCAACTATGCCGAATTTTTTGCGCGAATCACTCCATAAACGACAAACAGTGCTTGATGCATTGTTTCGTAACCTAACACGGCTCGCCGCATTTTCGGTGCTGGGTCTACTTGCCGCGATCATCGCTTCGCTTGTGGTGGGTAGCATGCCTGCTATTCATGCGTTTGGCTTCGGCTTCATCACCAGCGCCGAATGGGATCCCGTCAACGATCAATACGGCGCACTGATTCCGATTGTTGGAACATTAATAACTTCTGGTATTGCTTTATTAATCGCCATTCCAGTGAGCTTCGGCATCGCTGTTTTTCTCACCGAACTTGCTCCTAACTGGATGCGTCGACCACTAGGGATTGCCGTTGAGTTACTCGCTGGGATTCCTAGCATTATTTATGGCATGTGGGGGTTGTTCGTCTTCGCGCCTTTATTTGCAGACCATGTTGAGCCGTGGCTTACTGAGCACATCGGTTCATGGCCACTTATTGGGCCATTTTTTTCCGGTCCTCCGATGGGTATCGGCATGCTTACAGCTGGCATTATTTTAGCCATCATGGTCATCCCTTTCATCGCATCGGTCATGCGCGACGTGTTCGATGTGGTGCCAACGATGCTCAAAGAATCGGCTTACGGCTTGGGTGCGACCACATGGGAAGTCATGCTGAAAGTCGTTCTCCCTTACACCAAAATTGGTGTCGTCGGCGGCATTATGCTGGGCTTGGGGCGTGCGCTGGGTGAAACGATGGCCGTTACCTTTGTCATCGGCAATGCGCACGAACTCAATCAATCCTTACTCATGCCAGGCAACAGCATCTCATCTGCGCTGGCCAATGAATTCGCAGAGGCCGTAGGCGAGCTCTACACCTCATCGCTCATCGAACTCGGTCTGATTCTGTTCTTCATCACTTTTGTTGTACTTTCGCTTGCGCGTTTAATGCTACACAAGTTGCAAAAACGCGAAGGGCATGGTGCTTAATATGTTCGACCTCTACTTACGTCGCCGCATCATCAA
>JAGVFD010000146.1 GCA_020057805.1 Sideroxydans sp.
AGGAAATTATGCAATATCAAACTCAAACCGCTACCGTAGGCACACTCGCTACCGAACAAAACAAGGTGCTACGCAACACTTACATGATGTTGGCGTTGACCATGATTCCCACGGTCATCGGTGCATTCATTGGCACTTCCATCCAATTCACCTACATGACGGAGCATCCCATCATCGGCGCTTTGATGATGTTCGGCGTAATGATGGGCTTGTTATTCACGGTCTCTGCTTTGCGCAATAGCGCATGGGGCATTGTCGCGCTGCTGGGATTCACTTTCGTGGCGGGCGTATTCCTCGGCCCTATCCTGCAACACGCATTGCGCTTAAGTAACGGAGGCCAACTGGTTGGTTTGGCTGCGGCTGGCACAGGCATTATCTTTTTCACTTTGGCGACCATCGCCACCGTGACCAAAAAAGATTTCAGCTTCATGGGCAAATTTCTGTTCATCGGCATGATTCTGCTCATCGTCGCTTCGCTAGCCAATCTATTTTTCCAGATTCCTGCGCTGTCGCTGACCATCTCCGCCATTGCCGTGATGATTTTCTCGGCTTACATTTTGTATGACGTAAGCCAAATCGTGAATGGCGGCGAAACTAACTACGTCATGGCCACATTGGGCTTGTACATGAGCATCTACAACCTGTTCATCAACTTGCTTAATTTGCTCATGGCTTTCGGCGGCGAACGCGATTAACGCGCCCTTGCTCAATAAAAAAGCGGCCTAGGCCGCTTTTTTATTGAGCAACTTGAACGCACTAGGGCAGCTCGCGCTCAAACACCGCGATAGATTCCACGTGCGATGTTTGCGGAAACATATTCATCACCCCCGCCGCTTTTAATACATAACCCTTCTGATTCACCAGCACATCCGCATCGCGTGCCAGCGTACCTGGGTTGCAGCTCACATAGACAATACGGCTCGGCGCGCTGTAATTGGTGATGGCTTGCACCAACTGAATTGCGCCGTCGCGCGGTGGGTCAATCAGCCACTTGTCGAATGGCTCTAGCGTGGCTAACAGGCTCGCATCCATATCAAACAAATTCATCATGCGGAATTCGGTGTTGCTGCTCAAGCCATTAAATTGCGCGCTTTGAATGGCGCGTTTAACTAAAGCATCACTGCCTTCGATCCCCATCACCTGTGCACCACTACGCGCAATGGGTAAGGTGAAATTACCCAGCCCACAAAAGAAGTCGGCGATGCGTTCGTGCGCTTGCGGCTTTAATAAACGCAGAGCACGGCTCACCATCAAGCGATTCAAATCGCTGTTCACTTGAGTAAATTCCGTGGGTGCAAAAGGCATGATGATGCCGAACTCGGGCAGGCTGTAACTCAAGGAGGGCGCATCCAAAGGATAGAAGGGCTTAACCGTCTCCAAGCCTTGCGTCTGCGTCCAAAATTGGACCTGATGTTCATCCGCGAATTGTTTGAGCAACACTTCATCCGCCGCTGACAAGGCCGCCATGATGCGCAACACCAACACATCTACACCATCCCCCACCGCCACTTCAATTTGCGGCACGGATTCACGAATAGACAGTCGCTCATTCAGCTTCGCCAGCAACGGCAGCAAGCGCGCAATCTTCGGCGTCAGAATTTCACAGTGCGGAATGTCAGCAACGTATTTGCCGTTGGTTTCACGAAACCCCACCAAGGTTTTTTCTTTTTTCAACACATGGCGCACCGACAAACGCGCGCGCTGGCGATAGCCCCAAGGCTGACCGTAGATGGGCGACAGAATGGTTTCTGGTTTGACTTTGCCGATGCGTTGCAAGTTATCTTCCAACACGCGCTGCTTCACCGCCACCTGCGCACGCGGCTCAAGATGCTGCATCGAACACCCACCGCACACGCCAAAACTGGCGCACTTGGGCTGCACGCGCATAAACGATTGCTTGAGGATTTTGTCCACCTTGGCCTGCTCGTAATGCGCTTTCTTGCGATAGGTCGAATAGGTGACACGCTCACCAATGAGCGCACCTTCGATGAAAATAACTTTGCCATCGAAATGCGCAATACCACGCCCTTCGTGATCTAACGATTCAATAACGACGACGTTTTCAATGTGTGCCATGTTGCTCCAAACTTAACAATACGCGTCCCATGCGGGTATGCGCCAAACCCCAGCCAATCAACACGCCCGTGCTATTCGCCAGCATGTCGGTATATTCAAAATAGCGAAAGCCGCCCATGCCTTGCAGAATTTCGATGCCCACCCCCATCACCACGAATGCGCCCATTAAATAGATACGCGGCCGAGGCAGCACAATCGCCTGACAAAACCACAACATGAGCGATGCGTAAGCCAGCGCATGTTCCAATTTATCAACACCATCAAACGTGAGGGGTTGCGGAGGATGCGGCATCAGCGAGAGGTAAAACACGAGGGCAACCCAAACCCAGCCGAGTGCTAACCAGACCTTGCGCAGCATTACGCTTTATTCCAAGCAGCTAGGTATTCCGCCCAATGCGCTTCGCTTGATTTGCCCAAAGTCATACGCACCAATTCCAACTCTTGTTCGTAACGTGCTTTGCTGAACTGTCCGCGCATCAACTGAAAGCGCGCGAACACCAGCCACGTATTCACCACGTCCGTCTCGCAGTAGTTACGAATCTCGGCCAATTTTCCTTGCTGATACGCATCCCATACCTTGCTGCCATCCATGCCCAACTTGCCGGGGAAGCCGATGAGTTTCGCCAGTTCGTCCAGCGGTGCATTGGCGCGCCCGGTGTACATTGCCAACAAGTCCATCAAATCGAGATGGCGTGAGTGGTAACGGCTGATGTAGTTATTCCACTTGAAGTCTTTGTCATCCTCGCCCTGATCCCAGTAGCGCGGCGATTGAATGCCGTGGATCAACCCGCGATAGTGCAGCACCGGCAGATCAAAACCACTACCGTTCCAGCTCACGATTTGCGGCGTGTACTTTTCGATACCGTCGAAGAAACGCTGAATGATGCTGCCCTCATCCTCACCCGATTCGCCCAGCGACCACACCTTGAAATTGTCACCCTCGCGCAACACACAAGAGATGGCAGCGACACGTTGCAAGTGATGCGGCAAAAAATCACTGCCCGTCTTTTGGCGGCGCATCTGAAATGCCACCTCCGCCACTTCGCTATCGCTCACCGCGTTATCTAACTCATACAACGCACGTAAGCCAGTAATGTCGGGAATGGTTTCGATGTCAAAGACTAGTGTTGGATTCATGGCGAAATAGTCAGGCTTTCAAAGGGATGCGCATGATACCCGAGCACCCTGCAAGTTCCTACCCACAACGCTTGACGGACGTTGCAGTAAGGCAAAGAATCACCGCGTCACCCCCTCACCTACAAGGAGAACGAAATGAAAAATTTACTACGTGCCAGCTTGATTTTTGCGATGACGACGTTGAGTGCTTCGGTTTGGAGCGCGGCAGGCGAGTATTGGGAAGTAACCAGCAAAATGGAGATGCAAGGCATGCCTTTCGCCATGCCCAGCACAACGCACAAAGTATGCGTTCCCAAAGGCAGTGAAAACGACCCCAACAAAACCACGGGCGACAAAGACTGCAAAATGAGCGACATTAAAACGAATGGCAGCAAAACCACATGGAAAGCACGCTGCGACCACGATGGACAAATCATGACGGGGATTGGCGAACAAACGACTAATGCGAAAGGCTACACCGGAAAAATGCAATTCTCTGGGGATGGCATGAATATGAACATAACGTATAGCGGCAAGCGACTAGGTGGTAACTGTAATTAACCCTGATTGTCCATTGGCATAAAGTGAAGTCCCTTGATTTTGTGTGAGGAGCCACAATGGATTATTTGGGCTTAATTTGCGACGACCGCAAACCCTATAAAAAAACGCGACGGTCATTTCACCGTCGCGTTTTTTTATTTTTTACGCTGCTTAAAGCTGCTTCACTTCACTTTAAGCAAACGCTTCTCCAGCGTTAATCCTTTCACACGATCGAAGCGGCTGCCCATCGCGCCAT
>JAGVFD010000056.1 GCA_020057805.1 Sideroxydans sp.
ACACTGATGATGTCCACAATCTTCTTCGAGCTTTCGCTAATAGAAGACATCGTACCCACCACTTGACCCACCACTTCACCGCCTTTAATGGCGATATCAGAGGCACTCAATGCCAGCTGGTTAGCTTGTTTGGCGTTCTCCGCATTTTGCTTCACGGTTGAGGTTAGCTCCTCCATGCTGGCGGCGGTCTCTTCCAAACTCGACGCTTGCTCTTCAGTGCGTTGCGACAAATCGGTATTGCCGCTGGCGATTTCTTTGGATGCGGTGCTGATGGTGTCAGCCGCTTCTTTGATACGGCAAATGGTCTGCGTGAGTTGCTCTACCGTGGCATTCGAGTCGTCTTTCAATTGCCCGAAGGTACCCTGATAGTCGCCCGATATTTTTTGAGTTAAATCGCCATTGGCTAACGCGCCCAACACGCGCACCACTTCTTCTAGGCCTACCGAGCTGACCTGCATCAATTGATTGATGTTTTGCGCCATGACCAAGAAGAAACCGCTCTTCCCTTCGACTTGAATGCTTTGCGTGAAATCGCCCCGTACCGCCGCAGCAATAATGTTGGCAATCTCCTCTTCTACCGCCAGCTCCACGGTACGGTCTATCCATTCCACGGCTGACCCCAAATGGTTGCCTTGTTCGTTGATTACCGCGCTGACCGTCAGCACAAAGGTGTGTCCGCCAATTTTGATGGTGGCCTTATGCGTACCACGCAAGCGATCCAGCATCTGCATCTGATGCGCCGGATTTTTGTGGAATTGGTCGATACTGGCGCCCATCAGATGCGCCGCGTCGAAGTTAGGTAAGTCTTTGCGGATATCGACTTGTGCGGCTTTGAACATCTCGACGATGGCCTTATTCATATAGATGATGTTGCGGTCTTTGTCGGCAATCATCACATTGGTACTGACATTGTCGAGGCCAATTTTGACGCGCGTCACTTCATCATTAATACGCTTGGCATCGGTCACTTCAAAGCCCATGCGTATCTGCATCGCCTTCATGGCATACAACAACATGCCTGATTCATCCGCCCGTTTGACCGAGATGATGTCGTGGTAATGCCCCTGTGAAACCCGCAGTAGCTGGCTGCTGGCAGAACGCAAAGAGCCGATGATGTAGCGCACCAACATCCAACCCAATACCGTCGACAGCAATAGCGAGAACAGCGTGACCCACAGCTGTAGGCGACCCAATTGCGCGTTTTCTTCTTTGGCTGTTTCGTAAGCGTGTGTCACCCCTTGTGCTTCATGTTCAGTCATGTCGGACACGGTCTTTTTTGCCGCATCGTGCAAGGGATTAAGCAGCCCCAGCAACACACTATTTGCCGCCAGATAATTTCCGTCCAGCAACAGTTGACGCGTAGGCATAACGGCTTGCTCCATGTAGTTATCGCGTGCGCGTACCACTTCAGCTAACATCGCCTTGCCTTTTTCCGATTTGGATTTATCGGCCATATCTTTCAGCAGCCCATCTATCTTATTCACGTTGGCTTGTACTGCATCCGTATGGAGCTTTAATGGATGGCTGTGCACCCCTACAAAATTACTACTTGGATCGTGTTGCAGTCCTTGCATGATTTGGGTGCGGCTATCCGTCATCAGATATTGCATCTCTTGAATGTCGCGATTCAGGTCCATGCGTCGCGTGGCGATGTCATTCATCTTCTCTGCCGATTGCTGTGACGAGTAGTAGCCAATAACGTTGTTGATTAGCAAGGCTGACACCAGCAATGTGAAGATTAAAATCATGCGTGATTTCTCACTCATGCTGACGAATTTGTTGAGCAGACTAGCCAGTCCGCCGACCTTAACTGCCTTGCCTTCTAAGATGCGCAGATTGCCCTGCTTACCTTCGCGGAATAGACGGTAAGCCGCTTCGTGTGCCTCGATTAAAGCCCGTGTGGGTTTGCTGCGCACCGATAGATAGCCGGTGCAACTGCCGCCCTCATAGATAGGTGTGGCGTTAGCAATGACCCAATAAAAGCCGCCATCTTTGCGCCGATTTTTCACCAGCCCAGTCCACGGCCGGCCCTTCTTCAGCGTATTCCATAAGTCGTCGAATGCTTCCACCGGCATATCGGGATGGCGCACCAGATTGTGTGGCTGCCCAATCAACTCTTTTTCGGTAAAGCCGCTGGCATCAATGAAATCGGGATTGACGTAGGTAATCAAGCCTTTCAAGTCAGTCTTGGAAACAATCGAAGAACCCTCTTTCAGCTCATATTCGACGTTGGTGATGGGGGTGTTCATGCGCATCATTACTCTCCTTAAAAGGGTGTCGGCTGTTTATGCAGCCTCATCAATCAACGACATTTCGCTACTGCTCATCAGCTTTTCAATATCGACGAGAATCAACATGTGATCGGCCACCGTTCCCAAACCCATGATGTAGCGCGTATCCAATGCGGCGGACAATTCGGGCGCGGCACGTATCTGATCCGCATTCAGCGTCAACACATCGGACACGCTATCCACCACGATGCCCACCACGCGCTGACCAAAATTAAGAATGATGACCACGGTGAACTGGTCGTATTGAATCTTGGGTAATTTGAATTTAATGCGCAGATCGACGATGGGCACGATGGTGCCGCGCAAATTGATAACGCCTTTGATGAACTCAGGCATGTTGGCGATACTGGTTACCGCGTCATAGCCGCGTATCTCCTGCACCTTAAGAATATCGAGACCGTACTCTTCCTTGCCTAAGGTGAAAGTTAGAAACTCGTTATTGGAAATGCCGCTGCTAATTTCGGTCGCCATGTCTCCACCCTTATTTATCTGTGCCAGCATGTTGCGACGCATGGCAAATAAATCTATGCAATCTGCAAAACCTAAAAACGTGTTCACTCTAACGGCACGTTTGCTAGTTTCTTTAGGGGAACAGGCAAAATAAAACCCGCCAATTCGCGGGTTTAGTTTGTGTGGGGGATTCTAAAAAAACACTTGTACGCAGATTGCGCAACGCATCCGCGTGGGCAAACAAAAATCGTTTGCCCACCCTACGGAGCTAAACCCAGAGCCACGCCGAACTAGCTCCCTCTCCCAACGGGGGAGGGCTGGGGTGGGGGAACACTCGTTCATTACCTCGCCAACAGCGGAGCGGAGATATTACGCGGCCAATTTGTTTTGGCGGGCGGGTGCGCTACTTAAGGCTGCCACGTCTAGAATCAAGGCCACTTTACCGTCGCCCAGAATAGTGGCACCGGAGATGCCAGGCAATTTTCTAAAATTGGATTCCAAACTCTTAATCACCACTTGGTGTTGTCCCAGCAGCTCGTCCACTTGCACGGCGATTTTTTTGCCTTCGGTTTCGACGATGACCACGATACGCGCATCATTTTGGGCGATGTCACCCGGCAAGTTAAACACTTCGCGCAAAGCCAGCAGCGGCAGGTATTCGCCGCGCACATGCACCATGTGTCCGCCACCACTGACAGTGCGTAAATCTTTGTCTGCCATCAATAACGATTCGATGATGTAGCCCAAGGGAATGATGTAAGTCTGTTGCCCCACGGCAACGGATAATCCATCCAAAATGGCTAGTGTGAGTGGCAGACGAATGAGGATGCGCGTGCCCAAACCTTCGGCGGATTCAATCTCGACGCGCCCGCCCATCGCGGCAATGTTGCGCTTGACCACATCCATACCGACCCCACGTCCAGACACATCGGTGACCACGTCGGCGGTCGAAAATCCCGCTTCAAAAATCAGCATCCAAACTTCTTGGTCACTCATGTCGTCGCGCACGGGTAAGCCACGCTCTCTGGCTTTGGCCAGTATCTTGCCGCGATTCAAGCCGCCGCCGTCATCCGTCACTTCAATCAAAATGTTGCCACCCTGATGCGAGGCCTTGAGCGTAATGGTGCCCTTTGCGGGCTTACCCGCTGCCAGGCGTTTTTCGGGGGATTCGATGCCGTGATCCAAGCTGTTACGCACCAAATGCGTTAAAGGATCCGCGATTTTTTCAATCAGCCCTTTATCCAATTCTGTGCCTTCGCCCAACGTTTTCAATTCAACTTGTTTGCCTAACTTGCCTGCCAAATCGCGCACCACACGGGGAAAACGGCTGAATACAAAAGAGATGGGCAGCATGCGCACCGACATGATGACTTCCTGTAAATCGCGCGTGTTGCGTTCTAACTGGTGCAGCCCGCTATTTAATTTTTCATACAGCGCGCTGTCCACCGTGGAAGCAGACTGCGCCAACATCGCCTGCGTGATGACTAATTCGCCCACCAAATTGATGAGCTGATCCACCTTTTCTACATTTACGCGTATCGAGGTATCCGCAGCAGGTGCGGCTTTGTCGCTGGCCGGCCTGATGCGTGCAACGCCTTCGTCGTTGGTGCGACGTTCGTTAGCACGACGTTCTGCATATGCCAGTTCAACAGGCGTTGCAGTCGCAGGTGGCGGCGTTACCTTTTGGAAAAATCCATAGCCTTGTTGAGCTTCTTGTTGAGTTTGCTGTGGCGTAGAAGGGAGTTGCGTGGGCTCATCGACGAACAAGCCAAAATCTTGCGGGGCGCTGCTAGGCACAATGTCGGGGGGAGCAACAGCGGGCAGGTCATCGAAAAAACCGTAGCTTGCATCCGCTGCAACAGCTTGGATAGGTGCGGCCACTTCTGCAAAAAATCCGTAGTCTTGATGGGTTTCGCTGCTCGTTGCAACGACTGCTGCATCATCAAAAAATCCATACGCATCCTCTTCTGCTGCGGCTGTTACGCTGGCGGGTGCAGCAACAGGTGGCACATCTTGGGTGAGCTGCGTTAATTTTTCGCAGACCATTTTCACTTCGGCTTGATCCACCTCGCCTTCACCGCGATGGGCGTACAGCTGCATCCGAATAACATCGCCTGCTTCCAGAAATACATTCACCATCTCATCTGTCAGCTGCATTTCCTGTTTGCGCAAACGGTCGAGCAAGTTTTCTAGAATGTGTGTCACCTCGGTCATATCGGTAAAACCGAAAGTGCCGCTCCCCCCTTTGATGGAATGTGCCGAACGGAAAATCGCGTTCAAGTCATCCATGCTGGGATCGTTCACCTCCAAGCTCAACAGCAAGGACTCCATCGTGCCTAGATGCTCCGCCGCTTCCTCGAAGAAAATTTGATAGAACTGTGTGATGTCAATGCTCACGATGGTCTTTCAATAGTTTTAGGGATGTGCGCGCGAGCTACTCACCCGATGACTTTCTTCACCACTTCGAGCAATTTATTGGGGTCGAAAGGTTTCACTAACCATCCCGTTGCACCTGCTGCTTTGCCTTGTACTTTCATGGCATCCCCCGATTCGGTGGTCAACATCAAAATGGGCACGCTGCGATAATTAGGCAACGCACGCAATGCTTTGATGAGCGTTAAGCCATCCATGCGCGGCATATTTTGATCGGTCAACACCAAATCGACCGTGCGTTGTTTGGCTTTATCCAAGCCCTCTTGTCCATCTGCCGCCTCAATCACTTCATACCCGGCACTCTTTAACGTGAACGCCACCATCTGACGAATCGAACTTGAATCATCAACACTCAACACAGTTTTAGCCATGGCCTTACCTCCAACGATTGATTAATTTGTCGTGCGCACTACACCTTAAAATAATTCAATGTCCCCACTTTGCATGTGATGCTGGCGCACTGGATTTTTCGAGCTGAGATGGTCGGCGCGTTTGAATACCTCAACAATTTCTGCCAGCACCTGCACCACTTCTTGTTGCGATACCAGCGCGCCACTTTGTTCCTGCTTGGCAACATCCTCCATACGCAGCCATGCGGTCTGCATGCAGTCGAGGCGTTGTATGGAATGCTGCAACAGTTGATTGACCATGTCTTGAAATTGCAAAGAGGTGACCGCTGCGCCCACCACGTCATCTACTTTGATAGAGATAGCGGATTGCTTTTCAATCACCTCGGTCATTGCTTGATTAATTTGCTGCACTTGAACCATCACGTTATCGAGTCGATGTTTGGATTGCAGTGCGAAATCCATATCCAGCGAAGCCATGCGATTAATGACCTGCTCTGCATCCACAATCGCGCCATGCACTTGCGTCACATTGCTACGAATTTGCTGACTAAAATGTTCGGCGCGCGACGATAATTTGCGCACTTCGTCGGCCACAACGGCAAAGCCGCGCCCCGCTTCCCCCGCCCGCGCAGCTTCGATAGCTGCGTTCAGAGAGAGTAGATTGGTCTGTTTGGAAATGGAGTCAATTTCGCCCAGCACTTCAAGAATGGCGCGCACTTGTTGGCTCACTGTTTCCATCTTCTCGGCCAACTCGACACCCGTCTTGCTGTTGTTGATGATGCTGCCCACCAGCGCTTTTAAGGTGTTGGATGTTTCATCTAAATGATCGGTTAAGGCGGCTTCTCGGCGTTCCCCCTCGGCACCCGACCCTGTGACAGATTCTGCAACGTCGCGTTGTTCGCGGATGAGCAGATGCATGCCATCAAAACTATTCAGCAGTTTGCCGATGGCATCACTTAATAAT
>JAGVFD010000180.1 GCA_020057805.1 Sideroxydans sp.
CTTCGGTGGCCGCTATTACGACACCGAGCCCGCAGGCATATTGGAGGGCAACGCGCGCTTCGCCAAGCAATCTATCGTCGCACTTACCGCAAGTAAATCCATCTGGAAGGCTGACAGCGTTGGCTTATCTTTAGAAATAGACGGCATGATTGGCCATCAATGGGGCGTAGCCACTCTGCAAGAAATAGGTCTTATCCCGGTTCTGCGCTGGCAAGATTTTCCTTGGGAAGAAACACTGAAAACTAATTTTCGTTTTGCGCCCTTGGGAATTTCTTACACCACTTCCATCAGTCCGCTAGAACTCGGCAGTACGGGGAAAGGGAGTCGCACGCTGAATCTGCTACTCATCGAGTTGGGATTTGCACTGCCGCAACTGCAATCAGAAGAAATCTTCGCAAGGTTGCACCATCGCTGTGACATTTACGACCTACTGAATAAACATGGCGCTAACGGCGAAGATTTTCTCGTGATTGGATTGAGGCATTATTTTTGAAGCCGCTATGCGTGCTGCAAACTAATCCAACGAACACAGCAAGGCAGAATTACGATGTTTCTGACGCACATGAAACATGCGGAATGCGCCGAAATTTTTAGCGCTGGGTATCGTGCCCGCGTATTCAAACGTTGACCAGCCCTCTCCTTCAATCTCTAACATCGCCACGAAAGGCTCTGTTCCAAACACTTCGCCTGGCGGGGTGATGGGTTCGATGCGTGCGGTTTTATTCACTTCGTTACTGGCGAACGTAAAGCACTGGGTGAGGTGGTCATACACTTTATAAACGGGGCCGTGGTGCAGGCCAATCCGCATGAGTAAAGGTTCGGCAATAGACAGCCCGCTCTGCTCCACCTCCGCCATGACTTCGTTTAAAGCGAGGGCAATCTGCGCGGCGGTGGAGGCTTTTTCGGTGACCAAAAAAATGGCATCGCCCCAAGTATCAATGTGTTGTACATCCGCACCGTATTGTTCAATTGCTTGTGCGAGACGGGGATGTAATTCGGTGAAATACCACAAGATATCGCGGTCGTTCAATTTGCTAAAGCCACGTACATCGGCAAACAAAATGGCATGAGGCTCGCGTCGCGCTAACGGATAAGAATCGGTGACACGCGGCACGGTGCGCGTGGGAATCACCGCTGGGCTGGGAATAATTTCGGTCGCATGGCCGAGTTTCTTCCACTTTTCGATATTGGAATAAGTACCGCGTCCTTGCGAGGTGAGCTTCTGATCCCACACCGCTAACTGCATCACTTTCGCATTGAGTGAATTGCCGCGCATGAGGGTCATGCCCATCGCCACATCCGAGCAAAAATTAAACAAAGAATCGTCGCCTAGAAAATCAGATTCCGTGACACACGATACGGTATTCGCACCCTTTATGCAGGCGCGAAAACGCGCTACCCATTCTTCACCCGCTGGACGCACGGCGACCGCACAAAAATTTTCCATACCAAAAGGCAGCCACACATTTAACTCACCACCTTGTTTCAAAATAGCTTCCGCAAACAAAATATCTGAACCCGCCATCAACGACCCATACGCCACCGCACAATGCTGCTGCGCTAATGCTTGCTCGATGCGCTGACTCAACAACTGCTCATCTTGCAAGGTAATGGGACGCTGCTTGTTAAAAGCGTGGCCGCAATAATGCACGACGGTCTCGGGCAATAAGGGCGCAATAATTTTTGCGTCAATTTTGAGGTGATTACAAATGAGTTTGAGTTGGAAATAGGTACGCGCGCGGGTCTGCAAGTTTTTTATGTTTTGCTGTGCTGCCAACTCAATCGCGCGTGCCGCCTCCACCTCCATACCCATCAGCAGGTAGGCTTCTGCTTGCGAGGCCAAGGCAAAGTATTGCGGGCCTGTGTCTTGATTAGCTAATTGGATGGCCAATTTTGCAAACTCACGCGCACTGTCCGTCGCACCTGCAAGTTGATACAGCGTGGCGGCATTGATGGCGGCGTAATGCCCACCCGAACGCGCAAACGCACGCTGATAAGTGGCGGCTGCGGCATGTAAATTATTCTTATCCACATCGGTCAACACCCCATCATCAGCCAATCCTTGAAAGGCCAAATCTTTCAAAATGCGCGCCTCTAACGCGCGCACATATTCATCTTGGCTCAAGTGGAGTTTATAGGCGTAGAAGGCATCTAAAGCACGTTGCTTGGCATTGCAGCGCGACAGTGCTAACACTGAACAATGCTGGAAGTATTCTTCCAGCGGATACAGTTCGAGCGCCGCTTGCGCCAAGTCATATTCCTTCAAGTAATCCCCTGCGCGTTGCGCAGAGACGATTTCTGATTTGATTGCTTCGATAGATTGCATCATTTAGGCACGCTCGTTTTTATGCACAACTGCTCACACGGAACACCATCATGGTTGGTGTCCAACCTTTTTAAGCCACATACCGTCAAATAAAAATGCGCCTCATCGCAGGTCACCATTTGCTTGCAGTAGTATTTTTTACCACAGACCAGCGCGCCAAATTTTGACGCGTCTTCCGTTTGAATAGGGGCTGATTTTTGCGTGTTCGGATGCCCATTGTTTTTAGCCTCGAAGGGATGCGCCTTACGCCATTGCGACGGTAGTTGTGGATTGGCTTGTTGCCATAAACCGCGTCGCGCCACTTGAGCTTCGCGCTGTAGGCTGTTGTAAGTTTTAGCGGCACGTGAACGCGAATACGACCACGCCATCCCCCGCTTCACCTGCTCCTCGTTAATGCTCAAGCCGCCCACGCTGACCAGCGCGATGGTGCGCCCAAATTGATCTACCGCTTGGCTTTCCACTTGAATCACTTTACCGCCAATCAATGCCTGCAATGATTCACTCGATTGTTTGCCGTAGGGTTGCTCTTTCTCGGGCGCGTCAATGTTGGCTAACCGCAGCTTGGCTTTGAAAGGGCCGCTCTGCACAAACACCGTATCACCATCCATCACGGCAATCACTTTGGCCTCAAAGTGTTCGGCGTGCGCCGTCAACGCAACACACATTAGCAGTACAAAAATACATTTCACTAGATAAACGATTTGATAAAAGCCAGACACAGCAGCGCATAGCCTGCGGCGAGAAGATCATCGAACATCACGCCTAATCCACCGTGCCAATGCGAGTCAAAATGGCGAATAGGTTGCGGCTTAACAATGTCAAAAAAACGAAACAAGGCGAAGGCGAGTAGCTGCCATAGCCATCCTTCTGGCGTGAAAAAAAGCACCAACAGGAACGCCACAATTTCATCCCACACGATGCCACCGTAATCGCCCACGCCCAAGGCTTTGCCAGTAATGTCGCACACCCACACGCCCACGCCAAACGCCACCATCAACACCAGCAAAAACAGCGCATCACTCATACGCGGGGCGAGATACCAATACAGCGGAAAAGCCACCAACGTGCCCCAGGTACCCGGCGCTTTTTTCGCCAAGCCTGCACCAAACCCAAACGAGAGCAAATGCGCGGGATGGCTGAATAAAAATGTCCAGCTCGGTTGAATTTTTAATTCGTCATGTGAAGTGGTCATAGCCCGCTTTCTCAATCTTCATTTCACTACCTTGTGCATCGCGTACCACACACCCCAATTCAGCACGGATGTAGCCGATGCGCGTAAGCGGAAATTTAAGTTGCTCCGCCAGCGCGATAAGCGCGTCATGCGCATCGGCAGCGGCGGTAAAACACAACTCGTAATCATCGCCACCAGACAAGGCACAACGCAGCGCAAGCTCTTCTTCAACGCCGTCATCCACGCAAGGGATCAATGCCGCGCCCACTTCTGCCCCCACCTGTGAGCGTTGCAAAATATGCCCAAGGTCAGCCAATAGCCCATCCGAAATATCTATCGCACTGTGAGCAATGCCGCGCAACGCCAAGCCCAACGCCACGCGCGGTTGCGGCTGGTGCAAAGCCTTCAAACACGCCTCGCGCACCTCACCATAAAACTTAAACTTGCCTTGCAAATTCGCCAAGCCCAACGCCGCTTGCCCCAACTTGCCCGACACCCAAATATCATCGCCCACCTGCGCCCCATCACGGCGCAACGCCTTACCACACGGCACTTCACCCATGATGGTGACGCACAAATTAAGCGGCCCGCGCGTGGTGTCGCCACCGATAAGTTCCACCCCGTTGTCATCCGCTAGCGCAAAAAAACCTTCGCTGAATTTTTGTAACCAAGCCTCGTCTACCACCCTTCCCTCTCCCACGGAGAGAGGGCTAGGGCGAGAGTGCGTGTCATAAGGCAACGATAAAGACAACGTCGCCCAACGCGGCACCGCCCCCATCGCCGCGAGGTCAGATAAATTTACCGCGAGCGTCTTGTGACCTAATAGAAAGGGGTCTGCATCAGGAAAAAAATGCGTGCCACTCACCAACATGTCGGTGGAGATGGCGAGTTCTTTGCCTTCAGAAATTTTGACCAGCGCCGCATCATCCCCCACGCCTAATTCAGCACTGGGCGTGGGGCGCGTGAAATACGTTTGGATGAGATTGAATTCGGACATAAACCACTCACCACAGAGACACAAAAACACAGAGAGAAATACACCCGACCCTAATTGGGTTTAAGGGGCGTCTCCGTGTCTCTGTGTCTCTGTGGTGCAATTTTTTACTTCGCTTTGATTTCAACTGCACGGACTTGCGCCGCCAGTTTGTCGAGCACGCCGTTGACGAATTTATGTCCGTCACTTCCTCCAAATGTTTTGGCGAGTTCAACGGCTTCGTTGATGACGACGCGGTAGGGCACTTCGGGTTGGTGGATGAGTTCATACGCGCCCACCAACAATACAGAAAATTCGACGGGGCTTAATTCATGCACGGCACGGTCTAGGTGGGGTGTAATTTGTTCTGCGAGTGATTCATTATTTTCAATTACGCCGCGCAGGAGTTGGCTAAATAAAGCGAGGTCGTAACGACCAATACTTTTTTCTGCGAGGGTGGCTTTTTCAATTAGTGAGGCTGGCTTGGCAGACAGTCTCCACTCATAGACGCCTTGCATGGCAAGCTCACGCGCACGATGGCGCAGGCTTTTGGCGGGAGTCACACTTTTAATTTCACTCATGAAAATTCCTTCAATAAATTAGCCATCTCAATCGCCACTAAAGCGGCTTCTGCGCCTTTTACATTCATGCGCACTTCGGCTTGTTCGTCGGTGTTGGTGGTGAGGATGGCGTTGGCGATGGGTACACCACTGTGTAGTTGCACTTCGCCCACGCCACGCGCGGATTCGTTGCACACGATTTCAAAGTGGAAGGTGTCGCCACGGATGACTGCGCCGAGTGCAATGAGCGCGTCAAATTTGCGTGACTGCGCCATGCTTTGCAATGCCAATGGAATTTCTAATGCGCCAGGTACGGTGGTGAGAGTGATGTCGTCTTCGCTCACGCCGCTCTTCACCAACTGCATAAAGCAAGCGGCCAACAATCCTTCACACACGACGGGATTAAAACGGCTTTGCACGATGCCAATGCGCATGCCTGTGCCATTGAGGTTTTGTTTAATCTCTTTCATTTCGCATCCTTTGATGAACAGTAACCTACGATTTCTAAACCGAAGCCGGCCATGCTCGGCATTTTGTGCGGCGTGGCGATGACGCACATTTTGCCCACGCCGAC
>JAGVFD010000247.1 GCA_020057805.1 Sideroxydans sp.
CTGACGTTCAACATGTTTTCCCCTATCAATCGTTGTTGCGACGATCCGTCACACGACGCTCATCACTTTGCTGTTTCATCACCGCAGGCGTGGTGACCAAACGCACGCGGTCTTCGCGTCTTACGCTAACTTGTTTACTAATATCCTGCGCCTTGACATCACGACGGCGACGGAAGGTGAGTGCAATCGCGGCCACCATCGCCACCAACAACAAAACAGCGGCCAGTTCAAACGGATAGACGTAGTCGGTGTAAATCAAGCGCCCTAATTCTTTGGTATTGCTGTAATCGGCTGCGTGCTTAACCGCAGTCATGCCCGTTGACGTGGTGCTGTCACCCAACACCCACACCATCTGCACCACAATCAGTGCGGCCAATAATGCGCCTACGGGCAACCATTGCCAGAAACCTTTGCGCAACTGCTCTAGATTGATGTCGAGCATCATCACCACAAACAAGAACAGCACCATGACCGCGCCCACATAGACCAGTACCAAGGTAATGGCGAGGAACTCGGCTTCCAACAACAACCAGATGCCTGCGCTACTCACAAAAGCGAGTACCAAAAAGAGGACGGCGTGTAGTGGGTTGCGTGCGGTAATGACGCGCAGTGCTGCAAACACAGTGACCGCTGCAAATAGGTAGAACAAGATGGTTTCAAAACTCATGGCAGTCCTCTATTTAGCGATACTTCGCATCAGACGCGCGGTCTTGGGCGATTTGCGCTTCGTGCTTATCGCCTACTGCCAGCAACATCTCTTTGGTGTAGTACAAGTCACCGCGTTTTTCGCCGTGGTACTCAAACACGCGCGTTTCAACAATGGCATCCACAGGGCAGGACTCTTCACAGAATCCACAAAAAATACATTTGGTGAGATCAATATCGTATTGCGTGGTGCGGCGTGAACCATCTGCGCGTTCAGCCACTTCAATTTTGATGGCCAGTGCGGGGCATACCGCTTCGCATAGCTTGCAGCCGATGCAACGCTCTTCGCCGTTGGGATATCGACGTTGCGCATGCAAACCACGGAATCGAAAACTTTGCGGCGTTTTTTCTTCGGGATACTCGACGGTGATGTGGCGTGCAAAAAAATACTTGCCCGTCACCGACATGCCTTTGAGCAGTTCGAGCAACAAAAATGGCTTAAAAAACTTGATGATTGCGTTCATGGTTTATCCCTAAATATCTGATGCTTGACCACTTACCACAGCCAATACGGTGTCTGCATCCATGTCGCGACTACGACCACCCACACCAAGGTCAGCGGAATAAATACTTTCCAACCCAAACGCATCAATTGGTCATAACGATAACGCGGGAAGGTCGCGCGGAACCACAGGAAGATGAAGAGCATGACGGACATTTTGCCCAGCATCCAAATGAGTCCTGGAATTTGATTGAACGGCGCAATGTCCACAGGTGGCAACCACCCGCCCAAGAACATGACCGAAGTGAGCGCTGCAATCAAAATCATATTGGCGTATTCAGCCAAAAAGAAGATGGCAAAGCCCATACCCGAGTATTCCGTGTGAAAGCCCGCCACGATGGCAGATTCATCTTCTGCCAAGTCAAATGGGGCGCGATTGGTTTCAGCCACGCCGGCAAGAAAATACACGATGAACATAGGGAACAGCGGAATCCAATACCAGCCCAGCATGCCGTTACCATGCGATTGACCGCGCACGATATCGCCAAAGTTCATGCTTTGCGCAGCCAGTAGTACGCACACCAAGGCAAAACCCATGGCTAATTCATAAGACACAATTTGTGCAGCAGAACGTAACGCGCCAAGGAAAGCGTATTTTGAATTGGATGCCCATCCCGCAATGATGATGCCGTAGACACCCAATGAAGTCATGGCAAGCAAATAGAGCAAACCGGCATTCACATCAGCCAAAATTAAGCCGTCATCAAAAGGAATCACCGCCCATGCAGCTAACGCGGGGGTTAATGCCAAAACAGGAGCCGCGACGAACAAGAATTTATTTGAGCCGTTAGGGATGATGAATTCTTTGGTGAGCAACTTAATACCGTCGGCCACAGGTTGCAACAAACCCCAGTAACCCACGCGATTGGGACCCGGGCGAATTTGCATGAAGCCCAATACTTTGCGCTCCATCAAGGTCAGATAAGCCACCGTGCCCATGATGGGCAATATGATGACCATGATTTTAATAACCGTCCAGAGTGGCAACCATGCCGCTCCGAGTAAATCTTGTCCTAACAATTGCAAGGTTTGTAGCAGCTCCATCATGCGCGCTCCACGGTAATCGTTCCGAACATCGCTCCCAGTGTTGCGCTAGCTTCAACACCCGCCGCCACACGCACCACCCCTTTGGGCAAACCGTCATCAGCCGCTGACATCAACTTGATGCTGGCTGTGCCTTGCGTGATTTTTACGTTCATACCCGACTTCACGCCAATGTCATTCAACGCGTCGCTATGCATCCACACTTTAGGCTGTGCCGCAGCGGGCGTGGCTTGCAAGGACGCGGCACGACGCACCATCGCATCCGTTGCGTAGATAGGCACATCACTCACGCGCTGCATACCCACCGTTGCGGATGCGGGTTGCATATCGACCC
>JAGVFD010000184.1 GCA_020057805.1 Sideroxydans sp.
AAGGTAGCGCCTGCACCCCAGAACAAAGTGGTGACGGCGAGGGAGACTTGTCCTAGCGGGTCTTTCCATAACAATCTGAAGCAATGCGCAAAATCTTTGATGAGGAAGATGGGGTTGCGGCTTAAGGGTTTGTGTTCGACCGCCACTTGAGGGATGTATAGATTAAACATCGCCGCCAACAGGTAAATAAAGAAGGTAATAAAAATCGCTAATTCAGCAGGCGATACAAACGAGGGCACATTGAGCGCGCCCATGATGCTGTGCGCAATGCTTGGCGTGATGAGCATGCCGCCCACCACCGCACCAAAAATAATGGCGGCAACGGTCAGACCTTCCATCCAGCTATTCGCCCACACCAGTCGGTCGGGTGGCAGGTATTCGGTGAGGATGCCGTATTTGGCAGGGGAATAAGCTGCCGCCCCCAAACCCACCAATGCATACGCCAGCAACGGATTAACGCCAATCAACATGGCCAAACAGCCAAGCATTTTGATGGCATTGCTGATAAACATGACGCGCCCTTTGGATAGGGAATCTGCAAAAGCGCCCACAAAGGGCGCGAGCAAGATGAAAGAGATGATGAAGGCTTGTTGCAAAACAGGCGTCTGCCAGCTAGGTGCGTGAACTTGCTTGAGCAACGCGATAGCGGCGAATAGCAAAGCGTTGTCGGCGAGGGCACTAAAAAATTGCGCTGCGAGGATGATGTAGAAGCCGCGTTTCACGATTTAGGATTGTTTTGAAGACGGCGTTTTATAACATGAAATATCACGGCGCTTTCAAATTTTCTAGCTTGTTACGGTGCTTTTTCAAAAGGCGCACATGGTCAGCCCTGCTATCATTCGCGCCAATTAAAACAGGCTCACACCGAACCCATGTCACGTCCTATCCAAGCCCATATTGACCTTGCCGCGCTGAAAAATAATTTCCGTGTGGTGCAGCGTGCTAGCGCATCACGCGTGATGGCCGTGGTTAAAGCCAATGCGTATGGGCATGGGTTGTTGCGTGTGGCAGGTGCGTTGCGCGAGGCGCAGGGCTTGGCGCTGTTGGATGTGCGCGATGCCATCACGCTACGCGATGCGGGGTTTCGCCAAACCATTTTGCTGCTCGAAGGTTTTTTTGCAAAAGAAGACGCGCCGCTGTTCGCTGAATATGAGCTGACGACGGTTATTCACTCGCACGCGCAGTTGGCTTGGCTGGATGCCTATCCGCGCAAAAATGGTTTGTCGGTGTGGCTCAAAATTAACACGGGCATGAATCGTTTAGGCTTTATGCCTGCCGAAGTCCCCGCTGTGATGGAGCGTTTGAAGTCGCACCGTGCCGTGCGTGAGGTCACCTTGATGACGCACTTCGCGCAGGCGGATGAAGCGGCGGGCATCTCCAAACAACTCGAACTGTTCAATCAAATTGCCGCGTCGTATCACGCACCGCGCTCCTTGGCTAACTCGGCTGCTATCTTGCGTCATCCTTCCGCGCACGGTGATTGGGTACGCCCCGGCATCATGCTTTACGGCAGTTCGCCGTTCGCCGAGGTCAGCGCAAATGAGTTGCGTTTGCAGCCGGTGATGAATTTGACCAGCGAGCTCATCTCCGTGCGTGAATTACGCAGCGGCGATTGCGTGGGCTATGGCGCTAGCTTCCGCGCAGAAAATACGATGCGCATCGGTATCGTGGCCTGTGGTTATGCGGATGGCTACCCGCGCCATGCCGCAACCGGCACGCCCATCTTGGTGAATGGCAAACGCACGCGCACTTTAGGTCGCGTGTCGATGGATATGTTGGCGGTGGACTTGAGCGACATTCCCGATGCGCAAGTGGGTAGCCGCGTGGTGCTGTGGGGGGAAGGACTGCCCGTGGACGAAGTGGCGCACGCGGCAGGCACGATTAGCTATGAATTGCTGTGCGCGCTGGCGCCGCGTGTGCCGGTCTCTTATTGATGTCGTGATTGTGGAATGGCTGTGCAGTGTAGGTTGGCGTACCACGTGGGCAAAAAAACCGTTTGCCCACCCTACATGGTTATTTAAGCAGTGCATGCGCCACGCGATTCAGCGCCGCCTCACTCAAATCATCTAATCCCACTTTTTGCGCCGCATCCAAGCGTGAGAAATGTTTCCCCGTCGAGCGTAGATAACTAGGGTCGTAATGCAGGGTCAGCAGATCTCTGACGAGTGTCTCGAACTCCCGCGCGCGAATGAGCGTGTTCCAAGTGTCGAGTTGTTGGTGGCCGTGAAAAGGCAGCAGCACTTGCAATTTTTCGATGAGGGATTCGGGATCGTCGAGAAAGTGCTGATAGTCCGCTAGCAATAACTTTACGCGTGCGTCCATGGACGTTTCTAGCAGCACACATTCACTATTGTGCATCGCATTCACCAGCGCGGTGGGCAGCGTGATGCGGCCTATTTTGTTGCTTTCCGCTTCCACATACACCGTCTTATTCGTGTCAAAGCTGTTTAGTTTTTGCAGCAGCAAGGTGTCAAACATTTTGGGGGAGGGCTGGGGGTTAAGGGGGATGCCACCGAGCACCGAGCCGCGATGTTGTGCCAGCACTTCAAGATCGAGCACTTGCGCGCCACTGGCCGCTAACGCATCTAGCAAGCGGCTTTTGCCAGAACCAGTTGCACCGCAAATGATGCGCAAGGTGAGCGTGGTGGGCAACACGTCGAGCTTATTAAGCACCTCGCGTCGATATACTTTGTAGCCGCCTTCCAACTTGTGTGCTGCCCATCCCACTTGCGCCAAGATGATGCTCATCGCACCACTGCGCTGCCCACCGAGCCAGCAATAGATGAGCGGCTTCCATGATTTTGGCTTGTCGTGAAAGTGGGTTTCGAGGTGGTGTGCGATGTTCTTCGCCACCAAGGCCGCGCCAACCTTGCGCGCCTCAAACGGCGACACTTGTTTGTACAACGTGCCTACCGTGATGCGCTCCTCGTTGCTGAAAACAGGGCAGTTGATGGCGCCGGGGATATGGTCCTCGGTGAATTCAGCGGGCGTACGCACGTCGATGATTTCATCAAACTCCTGAAGCTGTGATAGGTTCGCGGTTCTGAATAACATAGCAATCCTTAAAAACTATTTGCCACAGAGGACACAGAGATCACAGAGAAGTACGGAGAAATTTTTCTGTCGCCGGATGTTAAAGTTGAGTTTCTGGCTTTACGAAAAATGGCGATTCGCAGTACTTTTACTTGTGTACGCATCTTTCTCTGTGACCTCTGTGGCTAGGTTTCGGTTTTGAGGTTAGGGGAACAAAAATGGATGAAGTGAAATTGACCCGATTGTCGCACGGTGGCGGATGCGGCTGCAAAATAGCACCCGCCTTGTTGCAAGAGATATTGGGCGTAGCCAAAGAAAAACTGCCATTCCCCGACCTGATGGTGGGCACCGAGACCAGCGACGACGCGGCAGTCTATCGCCTGAACGATGAGCAGGCCATCATCGCCACCACCGATTTCTTCATGCCCATCGTGGATGATCCCTTCGACTTCGGGCGCATAGCTGCGACCAATGCCATCTCCGACATCTATGCCATGGGCGGCACTCCCATCATGGCGCTTGCCATCGTCGGCATGCCTATCGACAAACTATCCCCCGAGACCATTCGCAGGATATTGCAGGGCGGTGAAGCGGTGTGCCGCGATGCGGGCATCCCCAT
>JAGVFD010000248.1 GCA_020057805.1 Sideroxydans sp.
ATGGCGCGACCGAGACGGCCCCTGTGTTGGCGGTAAACACCCCGATGGCGTATCGAAGCGGAACGGTGGGGCAGTTGTTGCCGTGCATCGAGCATCGCTTGATACCCGTGCCCGGCATAGACAAAGGCGGCATGTTGCATGTGCGTGGTCCGAATGTGATGTCTGGCTATTATCGTTTTGATGCACCAGGGCAATTGCAAGCCCCCTCGTCTGAAGCAGGTGAGGGCTGGTATGAAACGGGTGATGTGGTGTCGATTGACGATGACGGATTCGTCTCCATTGAAGGTCGAGTGAAACGTTTTGCCAAAGTGGCGGGCGAAATGATCTCGCTGGAAGTGGTCGAAAAATTGGCGACACATGCCATTGCCAATGCGATGCACGGTGCGACAACTCAACCAGACGGTACACGCGGTGAAGCCATCGTGTTATTCACCACCGATGCCGCATTGACACGCGATGCATTGTCACTCGCTGCAAAATCACTAGGCATCCCCGAGATCGCCGTGCCGCGCAAGATATATCGCATTGATACACTACCGCTGTTGGGAACAGGCAAGACCGACTACCTGAGCCTGAAAAAAATGGCGGAGATGGTGTGATGGCACTCAATCATTTTCTGCACTCACTTTGTATGAGCATCGGATTCGCAGCACTCATACTTATGGGAAGCATCGCAACTTCAGCAGTAGCAGAGGAAGCAAACGACAATGAAGTGAAAGTTTCAAGTTGCACAGAAGTATGTCCACCTGACGTAGTTATGGCGCCCAATAAATCCAACTCAAAAACTGACATTACAAGTGTTCGTGTGTGGCTAGCTATTGAAGGAATGGCAGGTTTCTATAGTTACTTGGCGGTAGAAAGTCCAGACGCATATATCGGCACTATGGCACTCATTTCTACCTTTTTTGGGGGTTCATATATTTTCGAGGATGAAAACAAGAGAGCTAGTAACCTACTAGCTGCATCCATATTTTCTGGGACTCTCGCGGCTCGCAGAGCAAGCATCAATAACCAACAAATGTCTGGCCGCGAAATTGCAAAATCAACCTTTATCGACTTCAACATTGCAGCTGTACTTGCATTCGCCACTGAATACTTAATACAGGACAAAGTTAAGGAGGTGGAAAAACAAAAAATTTCTTTTCACTATTTGCCCGAACCACAAGGCAGAAAACTTCTTCTTTCCTATCAATTCTGATTTTGAAATTCAGCATGAATAACATGAGTTTAATTATGAATTGCGAAACAAAGCCATTTAATCATCCACTACATCTCCCACAGCATGATGCAGTTCGGCGTCCCCCTTTGCCAAAGGGGGAGTGAGGGGGATTTAAAATGAGAGATATGTCACCAAGCTTAAATCCCCCCAAGCCCTCCTTTTTTCAAAGTGAGGATGTATTCGCGGTACGACTCATGTTTCAGGAGTGATAACAAATGAACCAACGCATAACTCACGATATGCCGCTGCTCTCAACAGGCATGATGGCTGTACTCATCGCACAGTTCTTGTCTGCACTTGCCGACAACGCCATCCTCATCGCCGCCATCGCCATTGTGAAGTCGCAAGGCTTACCTAACCTAGTGCCGATGCTGCAAGAATCGTTCGTCCTACCTTTCATCTTGCTCGCGCCCTTTGTCGGACAAATTGCGGATAGCTTCCCCAAAGGGCGCGTGATGTTGGTGGCGAATCTCATCAAATTATCGGGTGCGTTGGCGATGGTGGCGGGGGTGAATCCGCTCACCGCCTACGCCATTATCGGCATGGGGGCGGCGATGTATTCGCCTGCTAAATACGGCATCCTGTCGCAGATGTTCGGCGCGGCAAAGCTGGTGCGCGCCAACGGCATGATGGAAGGTTCAACCATCGTCGCTATCTTATTTGGCGTGGTGCTGGGCGGCTGGTTGGCAGACCACTCTTTGCATTGGGCATTCATCGGCGTGGTGTCGGCTTACGCACTCGCCGCATTCGCCAACCTATTCATCCCCGCGCTGCCCGCTGAAAAGACCGAGGCGAGTTTTAACCCTTGGTTGCTGATGAAAGAATTCATAGGTTCACTCAAGGTGATGTTTAGCAATCCAGACACACGTTTCAGTTTGTTGGGCACAAGCGCATTCTGGGGCAGCGGTACGACCTTACGTTTGATGTTGTTCGCGTGGGTGCCTGCGGCGTTGCTCATCACCGACAACCAAACACCCGCCAACTTAATGGGCGCAGTCTCAATCGGTATCGTGTTCGGCGCGATTGGCGCAGGTTTATGGATTTCACTCGCCAACGTCAATCGCGCATTGATAGGCGGCCTGCTGTTGGGCGTGGTCATCCTCTCTCTCACCCTCGTACACAACCTCACATCCGCCTACCTAGTAATGATCGCCATCGGCCTCTGTGGCGGCTCCTTCGTCGTACCCCTCAACGCCTTGTTGCAAGCGCGCGGTCACGAAAGTATTGGTGCGGGTAATGCACTGGCGGTGCAGAATTTTGTGGAGAACATTGCGATGCTGCTGTTTGTGGGAGCGTATAGCTGGGCGACCTCTGCGGGGTTTGAGGTGACGAGTAGTGTTGCTGTATTTGGCGCAGTCATGCTGTTTATAATCGGAACATTGGGTGTGTTGAGACTCAAGCATAAATAATCAGGAAGTGAGAGTGTTATGTGGCTCATCGGACTCATCGCAGGCCTGTTCATCGGTGGCATTAGCGGCTCGGGCGGTGGCGCGCTTGTGGGCGGTATCTTGGGATTGGCCTCGGGAATTTTAGTTGGTGAGCTGCGCCGCAATCGCAGCAATCCGCTTGCGGATCGGGTGGATGCGCTGGAAAAACAAGTGCGCAAATTGGCGGCACAGTTGGCTGCGCTTCAGGCTGCGCCACAGTCAGAACACAAACCCGAACTTGTAGTCGCGTCGCTAGCACCGGTTGCATTACCACTGGCTGAAAAAATTCAGCCGAAGATTTTGCTTGCACAGCCAGCGGCAAGCGCCTCTTCAGAAACGCCTGCCTTTAGCCGTCCTATTAAGCCGATGGCCGCTCAAGCCAAGTCGCGGGGGCAGCCTGAGTTGGAGTGGGTGAGCAATGCGCTTGCGGAGAACGAATGGCTGTCGAAATTATTCAAGGGCAACATTCTCGCCAAGATCGGCGTGATCATTTTGTTCTTCGGTATCGCATCGGGATTGAGGTTGGCGGTGGAGATGGGGCTGTTCCCAATTTCCGTGCGGTTGATGTTGGGCGCGCTTGCGGCAATCACCATGAGCATCTTCGGATATCAGCGTGCGCAGCGACCTGAGCATCGCATGTTCGGTCAGGCGATGCAGGGCGGTGGTATGGCTATCTTGTATCTGCTGGTGTATTTCATGTTGGCGCGCTATCAAATCATTGGCGAGACGCTGGCGTTTATTTTATTTACGTTGATGGGTGTCACCTGTGTGTTGCTGGCGGCACGTCAGGATGCACGTTCTCTCGCTATGCTGGGCATTTCCGGTG
>JAGVFD010000071.1 GCA_020057805.1 Sideroxydans sp.
GAAGCGATTCGCCATTTCGCTGTGGCTTATCTGCGCCGCGAACAAGATTTAGATCTGCGCGCGTTCGGCGTCGAGTTCGATGTGTTCTCTTTGGAGTCCGCGCTCTATACCGAAGGCAAAGTGGAAGCGACTGTGCAGAAGCTCATCGCTAGTGGCCACACTTACGAACAGGAAGGCGCGCTGTGGTTGCGCACCACCGATTTCGGTGACGACAAAGACCGCGTGATGCGCAAGACCGATGGTGGCTACACCTACTTCGTGCCCGACGTCGCCTACCATTTGGAAAAATGGAAACGCGGTTTCGTTCGCGTCATCAACGAACAAGGTTCCGACCATCACTCCACCATCACCCGTGTACGTGCAGGTTTGCAAGCGTTGGATGAAGGCATTCCCAAAGGTTGGCCTGACTATGTGCTGCACCAGATGGTGACCGTGCTGAAGAACGGCGAAGAAGTGAAGATCTCCAAGCGCGCAGGTAGCTACGTGACCTTGCGCGACCTTATCGACGAAGTGGGCTGCGATGCCACGCGTTATTTCCTCGCGGCACGTCATCCTGATTCGCAACTGGTGTTCGACATCGACCTCGCGAAATCGCAGAGTAACGACAATCCTGTGTATTACATCCAATACGCACATGCTCGCATCAGCACCGTGTTGGGGCAGTGGGGCGGTGAACGCGCAGCTTTGTTAAATGCCGATGTGAGTATCTTAGATAGCGAGTACGAGTCGGTGTTGTTGCAACGCATGATCGACTATCCGCAAGTGATTGAGACAGCGGCACAAGAGCTCGCTCCCCACCAAGTGGCCTTCTATCTCAAAGAATTGGCGGCTGATTTCCACAGCTACTACAATGCCTCCCGCTTCTTGGTCGATGATGAGCGAGTCAAGTTGGCCCGTTTGGCCTTGATTGCGGCGGTCGCTCAGGTGCTGAAGAACGGCCTCTCATTATTGGGTGTGACTGCCCCTGAAAAAATGTAAAAACCTAAAGGAATAAACATGGCAAGAGGCAATGCAATGGGGGCAAATAACGGCGGTGGGCAAAAGTCCAAGGCATTTGCCGCGCTGATTGTGGGCATGGTATTGGGCTTGGCGGCGGCGGGTTTTTTGGCGTGGTACATTTTTTCAAAAAACGGCAGTGCATTCACCAGCAAGGAAGACAATCGCCCTAAAACACCCGTCGCTACAACTATGCCTGCCCCTGTTGTGATGCCTGCTCCGGTTGCTGCATCCGCTCCCCACGCTAACGCTGATTACGAATTTTATAAGGCGCTGCCTGACAAAAAAGAAGCGCCTGTTGTGCATGCGCCTGTGACACCTAAAGTGCAAGCCGTGGCACCAGTGGCGAACGCTCCCGTCAACCCATCGGCCAAAGCTGTCGTTGATGGCACCCTGTATTGGGTGCAAGTGGGCTCATTTCAAAATGCGGACGATGCCGAAAAACTGAAAGCAAAATTAGCCTTGCTCGGTATGGAAGCGACCGTGCAGAAAGCAGATGTGGCAGGCAAAGGTGTGTTTCATCGCGTGCGCTTGGGAACTTTCAAAGGTCTCGCCGAAACTAATGCGGCCATTGCCAACTTGAAACTAAATGGAATTAGTAATGCCACGGCATTGCGCGCTCAATAAAGATAGGAGATAAAGATGAAATTGTTTGCTAAATTAATTTCTGTATTGGCTTTGTTAGTGGCCACGCAAGTGCAAGCCGAAGTGGTGGCGGGCCGTGATTACAAAGTGCTTAAGCCAGCCCAGCCTACGAGTGGCGGCAGCAAAGTGGAAGTGCTGGAATTTTTCTTTTACGGTTGCTCGCATTGTTATAACCTGCACGGCCCGTTGAGCGTGTGGGAAAAGAAAATGCCCAAGGATGTGAATCTGCAATTTGTGCCCGTTGTTTTTAACGAATCGTGGGAGCCAATGGCGCGTACGTTCTTCGCGTTAGATGCGATAGGTCAGCGTGCGAAACTGCATAACGATTTGTTCGAAGCTTGGAATGTTTATAACGTTGATTTGAGCGACGAAGCGAAAATTGCTGAGTTTGTCTCCAAGCGCGGCGTGGATCGCGCCAAATTTAGCGCGGCTTACAACTCATTTTCACTGCAAGGAAAAATCGCCCGTAGCAATCAACTGGTGCAAAGCTACGGCGTGCGCGGCACACCCACTATTGCAGTTGATGGCAAGTATGTCATTACGGGATTGCAACCAGATGATGCCATTCGCGTGTTGAATGAGGTCATTAACATCGCACGTAAAGAGCGCAATGCAGGCAAGGCAAACCACGCCAGCAATGCGCCCGCCAGCAGCAAAATCAAAGTGGCTAGCAGCAAATAAATCGCATTGAGGATTGAGTAAAAGCAGAGTTTTAATTTTGACGCCATCCTCAACGCGCCCTCCAAAATATGTCGTCATCAGCGGCGCGTCGAGTGGCATCGGTCTAGCCATCACGCGCCATTATCTTGAGCGCGGCGCATCCGTCGCCACCTTCGCCCGCCGTGGCGAATTGTTGCAAACCCTCTCTGCTGAATTCCCCAATCAAGTTCATTGCTACACACTCGATGTGCGTGATGCCTGTGCCATTCAACAAGCCGCGCAGGATTTCATCGCAAAAGTTGGCGTGCCAGATATCGTCATTGCTAACGCCGGTGTGAGTGTCGGCACACTCACTGAATACGCCGAAGATCTCAATGCATTCAAGCAGGTGATGGATATCAACGTATTGGGTATGGTGCAGACCTTCCAGCCTTTCGTGCATGCGATGTCTGAAGCCAAGCGCGGAACATTGGTCGGCATTGCCAGCGTCGCAGGTTTTCGTGGCCTGCCCGGTGCTAGTGCCTACTCTGCATCTAAGGCCGCTGCTATTTCCTATCTGGAATCGCTGCGGGTCGAGCTGCGTGGCAGTGGCGTGACGGTTGTCACCATCGCGCCGGGTTACATCAAGACGCCGATGACCGACATCAACCC
>JAGVFD010000093.1 GCA_020057805.1 Sideroxydans sp.
ACTGGATTCCCGCTTTCGCGGGAATGACGAGCAGATGAGCGGCGGCTACTCATAAAGTAAAACCTTCCAGCTCAGGAGGCAGATCATCATTAGAGAAGCCGGACATCTTTTCGTACTGCGCTTGCCAGCGCGCTTCGTCCCACAATTCGAATTTGTTGCCTTGGCCCACCAGCATCACGCGCTTGTCCAGCTTGGCGTAATCGCGCAGGGTGGCCGAGATGAGTACGCGCCCAGCCGCATCCATCACCACATCTTCGGCGTGACCGACAAGGAAACGTTGCAGAGCACGGATCTTTGGATTGAACGCGGAGAGTTGCATCAGCTTCTCGCGGATGGGTTGCCACTCAGGCTGCGGATACATCAACAGGCAACCGTCGGCATCGGCAGTCAGCACCAACTGACCCGCGCAATGCGCCAACAGCATGTCACGATACCGAGTCGGAATCGTCAACCTGCCCTTGCCATCAATGTTGAACTGCGTCGCTCCCTGAAACATAGAACCCCCATTTATTCCCACTTATCACCACTAGCTCCCACTATATTGAAAATATAGGGGGGGGTCAAGCAAGAAATCAGGAATTTTCTTTACGGTACAAGGAGTTAGCGCTAGAAGTTAATCCAAAACAAATATGCTTAAAAAGCAATGGATTGCACAAACAAGCTAAAGTTGTTTGTGATGGAAGGCATATATATTCTTGACGATTGGGAAGTAAGGCGGGGCAGCTTGAGGTGGGGACATCTCCCATCAAACCAGGTTAGATTAAAGGGCAGTTTTTTAGGTTTGAGTATTCAAGATACGCATAAATTCTTGGCGCTCGGCAACAATCTATACATTGCCTCATTGCCAACACGTCTATGCCGCCTTCAGTTGTTATTCTTAAGCGTTGTAGATTTCACGCCTCCCACCTTCGCCAATCTTAAAAAGGTGGCGAGTTCTTCCACCCATTTCAATTTCTGCTCTGGCGTGAGTTGCTTAAATGCTTTCAGCCGCTCGTCGCTCACATAATAGGTGCGATCCCCTGACGGGAATGGGCGATTCATAGCGGCCTCACTCTTTGCAGGTGCTCGATGTCGGAAAGGTCAATCGGCCTACCTACGGCTTGTTTAAGGGCAATCAAATCATCTATGGCGACGACATGGATAGGGGTGCTCCCCACCTCGAAGGTGACAGCGCGCTGCAACATACCGCTAAATTCCACGGGGGGAAACAACAGCACGTCCATCGTGACGCTGGCAAGTGCGGGGGTACGCAAGGCAAAGGCTTCGAGGTTTCGTTCTTGATGCCACTTGCGCAACAACTCCAAATCGTTGAGCGACTCCAAGGAAACGGGCAACACAGGCGTGAGGTGCAGCTCTTTTGCGGTTGCAATCAGCGCTGCGCGATTTTCTGGATTCATGGCAATGGTGATGTCGACATCCATGGTGGCGCGTTCAATACCGTGTAGCGACACAGCCAATCCACCAATGAGTAGGTAGTCAACTTTGTTGCGGTTTAACGCGGCGAAAAGGTCAATGTAGAACATGGCGGCAACCTAACTAAATATACGTCAACAAAAACGCATCAAAATCATGCGGGATGTAAGGCTTGCTTACGTTTCAAGCCCCGCCCCGATACGCCGCCCACTTCCTTGAGCTTTCCAAGCTGACGATCTTGTCGTCGGCGCGGATGCCGAAGCGGTTGGGGAATTGGCCTTCTACCCATTTCAGAATCGGCATAAACTCTTGTCGCTCGGCAGCGGTAACAAATTCATCCATCTCGAACACACCCACACCTTGTTCAACCGCGCGCAGGTAGTTTTCTGAATCGCTGATGTTGGTGAGGAAGGGTAATTTGAGCGAAGTGAGGAAGCGCTCCAACGCGGCGTAGTTGTTAGAGCTGCGCATGCGCACGCGGTTGGCAACGACGGCAATTTTGGCTTTGGAAGTGTGTGCGCCGCCGACTAGAAACAGGTCTTTGATGAAGTCAGCGGTGGCGCGGATGTCGATGGGTGAAGGGGCGACGGGGATGACGATATAGTTAGCTTTGCGCACCAAGTCTTTGAGTAGCAAGCCCGATGCGCCTGCAGGCGCATCGATGAGCAACACATCGGTGTCCATCGGTACAAAGCCTTGGCGACTGTGCAGTGCGGTGTTGCCTTTAGCGGGGGCGGCGTTGGCACCGTGAATGCTGTGGTGCGTGGCTGGTCGCGCTTGTAGCCAATGCAAGCTAGAGCCTTGTGGGTCGTAGTCGGCGATAGCGACGCGGATTTTTTTGCTGGCGTAAAAACTTGCCAGATTGGTGGTGAGGGTGGTCTTACCCGAACCGCCTTTGGAATTGATGACCAGTATTGTTAGCACGTGCGCTCCATGATTGTTCTACGCCCCTAAATGTTTTACGCCCGCCCATTGGCGACGGCTAACTGGCAGTGTTTCGGTGAGCCCTTTGAGTTTAACTTGCCAATCACTTTCGCCTTCTTCGCCGCCTTTTTCAAACCCTGCGACGGCGGATTTTGCCACGAGACAGCTGCGGTGAATGCGTGCAAAGCGAATCGAAAATTCACGCTCTAACGCGGTGAGCGATTCTTCAATGAGATATTCCCGCGCCACGGTGCGCACCGTGATGTATTTCATTTCAGCGCGCAGATACAGCACCTCTTCAATGGGCACAAGAATGACTTTACCGCGCTC
>JAGVFD010000171.1 GCA_020057805.1 Sideroxydans sp.
CAATACGCCGATACTCTTCCTCAAATATCCGGGCATAGTCACCTTTGACTATGTTGCCGTCAGCATCGTACTGGCGATACTTGTCCACTGCGTCGATGAAGAACAGCGACAGCACCTTGATGCCTTGCGGACGTAACCGTTTTTCTTTATCCAAGTGTTCCTTGATGGTGCGGCGGATCATCTCGCGCTGCATCGCCAATGGCTCCACATCGCCATGCGCTTCACCGATGCTCAAGTACTTCTCTCCGCCGGGATAGCGCAACTCTACAAACGCCTCTCCCTTCCCTGCTTTGATTTCGCCGATTCGGTAGTCGGCATAGATAGCGCGATTAGTTGTCTGCTCCAGGTCATCCCCATCTTCAACTGGGACTTCCTGCCTTTGCACGCCAGCTAGCGTTTCAACATCCAACTCAACTCTGGCAACAGGGACGCCTTTCTTATTGCTTATAGACACGACTCGCACGTAAGGCTTGTTGTTTCCGCCCTGCACAGTCGCCGCTGCCACCTCAATCTGCTTCACCAGCTTGCGCTCGTAGGCATCCACCGCATCGAGGCGATAGATCATGTGATGCTTGTCCACATGGGTAGCCGAATAGCGCAAGGTACAGAGCGGATTCAACTGCTGCATGGCCTTCTTTCCCTTGCCATCCAGACCACCATCCACCGATTGCGGCTCATCAACGATGACGATGGGACTGGTTGCCCGAATCAAGTCGATGGGGCGCTCGCCGCCCGTCTTCTCACTGTGGCGGTACATCACGTTTTGCGACTTCTGGTGCGCCTTGTTTTCGTCAGACTCTTCCGCCTTGGCCTCGGCCTCGTCGCCAAACTTGTTGATCGCACCAACCGTCACCACCATGATTTGAATGTTTGAGCTGGTGGCGAAGTTGCGCACCTGCCCCAACTTGGCGGAATCGTAAATAAAGTAATCCAACGGCACGCCCGCATACAGTCCTTTGAAATGCTCCTCGGTGATTTGCAGAGACTTATAGACACCCTCTTTGATTGCCACCGAGGGCACCACAATGACGAACTTGGTGAAACCGTAGCGCTTGTTCAGCTCAAAGATACTGCGCAGATAGACATAGGTCTTGCCTGTGCCAGTCTCCATCTCCACGGTGAAGTCACCAGAAGCCAGCACCCCAGAAGGTGGCAAGCCGCCACGCAACTGAATGGCTTGCAAGTTTTCAGCAATCTCATCATCCAGCAGAGTGAGCTTATTGCCGATACCCAGATCGGACTCCGCCACGCCCAGACTCATTTGCTGTTGCTCAATGGCTGCGCGCATGGTCACAGTGAATTCCGAGCGGCAAATCTCCTGCCCGCGAAACAGATCGCATACCGCTTCAATAGCGGCCAATTGGTAATCAAGGTTGGATTCAAAGTGAAGCTTCATGGTGTTTGCCCTGAGATAGCATCCAGTATTTTTAGTTTGAGCGATTCGTTGTCTTCCTCTTCCATCAGGTGCGCCGTGATGATCTCTAACAGCAACTCCTTGTCGATGTTTCCGGCAGCGACGTGGTAGCTGATATTTTCCATCTCCCTCAGAAAGCTGCTGGCGCAGTACATGTACCCGTTGAACAGCAGCATCTGTGCGCTGAGGGTAATGGCGATCCGCTTATTGCCATCCTGAAAACAATGAAACTTGCACGCGCTAAAAAACAGGTGTGTCAGCTTTTCTTCAAATGTCGGGTAGTAGTCATCGTTCTGGATATTCTGTAGCACGCTATCCAACTTGCCCAATTCAAGGTGACCCAATGCCCCACCGCCACTGACCTCTACCGTCTTGGCGTGAATGTCGATAGCCTGATCAAGGGTGAGGTAGGTCAACGCCACTATTCGCGCTCCTTGAGCCGCTTCATCACGTCCTTGGCTTCTTCCAAGCGTTCGGACAACTCGCGGCTCTTCTCACCCAAGAAACGCTCATAGTCCTCTCGCTGCACGGGAGCAACGTATTCCTTGAGCTGGAGGTGAAGTGCATCTCGAAACGCCAAATCACGGCTGGCCATTTTCAAACGCGCTTTTTCAATCAGAGGCTTCCAATGAGCCTGCGCTTCAAATGTTTTGAACAGTGCATCAACTTCCAAAGGAGTAAGTTGGCCATCTAGCTCATCAGATTTCCGCTGAAGCATCTCCCCGAAACCGCACTCGTAAGCGGCGATCAAGTCGAGCACTTCGGCATAAAAGGTCTCGCGCACGTTTTCCTTGCTTTCGAGCTTCAGTATTTTCCGGTATTCGTGCGCCTTCTCACGGAAAATGCTGACGTAAATCTTGTCCGTATAAACCGCGTATTTGAAATTCCCCATTGCCACACAATCTTTCAGGGCATCGGTAAACTGCTTGCGGTAGTTTTCCCCGGCAAAGGCGGAATGCAGGAAGTCCTCGTCGCGTTGATTGATATACTTCGTTCCTCCACCGGTGCGACTGTTTATCGTGTCGATCACGATGTCGAGAATCGCTTGGCGCAACAGTTTTGCCCGTTCGCTTTCTGACACCAGCATGGCCAGATTGAGGAAAGCCCGGAAGTCAAAAATACCCAGTTGGGGGGTCTTTGCTATGTTCCCGAAATCGGCTTCGGGAACATCTAAGCCCTGAATGGCTTCCTTGAGCAATTTCAGCCGGTTACCCTTCAGTACCTCATAGCCGTTTTTGGATAATTCCTCAGCATTTTGCTCAAGATAGTTCTCGATGGTACGAGTCGTTACCTCAAAAAACGCCGCTACCTGTTCCTTGAGCACCACCGTCTTACCTTCAAAGGGAATGCCCTGAACCCCAGCGGC
>JAGVFD010000115.1 GCA_020057805.1 Sideroxydans sp.
GGCGACTATTGGCAAATGGCAGGACAGATGGATGTCGCACCCCTTCCCGAACATGAGCGAACCAGAAAAGGCGGTGTGCTACCTGACGGATTACAAGGATTACGATCCTGATCATTTAGCACGGCTTTACAATAAGGCTTCGCTGCACGCCATTGATTGTTTCTTTATGCAGGTGCGGCGCAGGCTTTCGATTCTTGAGCGCCCGATAGGCTCTGCAAGCAACAAAGGGCGTGCTTGGTATGGGTACAGTGCCTACAATCCAGAAACGATTGTCAAAATGCTGGGCATATTCAGGGTGTTCTACAACTACTGCCTAGTCGGACAAAATGGGAAGACACCAGCTATGCGGTTGGGGCTGGCCAAGGGGAAGGTTAGCTTGGAAGATATTATTTATTTCTGATATTCTGAAACGACAGCGAAAACTATCAACTAAATCAAGGTGAAAAAATGTCTCTCGTTCCCTGCCCAGAATGCAAATCCCCAGTATCGCGCAAGGCGGTTGAATGTCCAGTATGTGGTGAACCGGATCCGTCGCGTCGCCAAAGTAATTGGAAATGGTTTGTAAGGTTAATTGGGGTTGCCATTATCATTGGGGTAGGTGCTTATATATGGTTTATGCTTGTCCCCGATATTCGAGAACACGGCCTGTTCTACAATCCCAACCAATAACAACAATTCCGCATCTAAGCGTCGTCTGAATGTTCCAAAGAAAATAAGAGCCCGCAAGGAATATTGCATGTCATGGTACACGGGACAATAAAGAAGGAACACAAGCTCAAAGTTTTCGTTGAACCTTCCTTCCACTACCCACATATGCAGGAACCTTGGATCGTCCGCACACGCAGCCCCTCTGAGCAATTGTTCAATGGCTGATGCGGTATCTACAGATGCCTTAAAGTACACATAAGGTGGCATACCATTCGCATGCCCTTGACAGGATGCAATGGTTTTAATTACACCGGTAGCGTTCATCGCTTCAACGATAGGTTTAATTTTCTCGTCAATCTCTGAGTATGGCTTCCCTGTTCTGGCATTAAATCTGGAATTCATTTTCCGCCCCAGATATACTCGGTGTTATTGCACACCTTTGCGGAACGGCTAGAAAAGAAGGCGACCCCGGTGCGCCGCTGCTTCGCCGCTGCTTCGCAGTTCCTTGCGTTGCTCGACTGGTCAGGCGGCTGCGGAACTCGCGCAACGCGCTCAGACAGTCTACCCCTGACCAGCCTGCGCTACTCGGCGGCGCACAGGGGAAGGAAAAGCGAAGATCAAAACCCTATGGTGGGCAGCAAGCTGCCCACCATAGGCAAATCTGATTGGCTCCGGTACATTCGAGCTTGCAAGTCATTGTCGAGGGAGCTGAAACTGTGCGCGGGCGTTTCAGACCCTTGGCTTGGTGGATTTGCGAGCGACTTTTTCCTGAGACGGAAATGCCTTGGCAAACGTTTGAATCACCTCGCGCACGATCTTGCGCTGTGCAATGGGCAAGTTGAGAAACGCCTCAAACACCTCGCGCTCTTGATAGCCGATGCCTTCATCCCAGCGAGCGCGTTTCTGCTGGATGCGTTTGTCCACTTCCACGCCGTAACGCAACTCTTGCGGCAATATCTGAAGCCACTCGGCAAGTACAAGAACCTTCTCCTGCTTGGGTAACGATTCACCCAACAGCCATCGACGCACGCCATGCAGCGTCATCGGTTTGCCCCAGTAGCGCAAATTGAACTCCCTCTCCAACACCGCAGGCTTGGGTTCATATCCGGCCGCAATCATGGCCGCGCGTAACCGTTGTGAAAATTTGTTATTTGAATTTTCCATGCCGCGAAGTTACTGGCGTAAGCGCGGACAAGGGCAACGAGTAGCCAGACAAGAAGTTACGCAACAGTGTTGACAAATAGTTATGCAGTCGATACCTTAAAGTCCATAAAAAATACCAGACAACTGTCCAGGACAGAAGTGTGCTCTCGGTGCCTGGCGGAAGTTTCGATGAAATTATCAAATTTCAACCAGGCAGCATGTAGTGGCGGGGTGCTTTCAAAGAATTCTATGGATTGTCTAAAAGGGGCTGGGGATGAATCTGAATTACGGCAGAACAGTGTTGGCTTGGATGGTGGCGGCGATGCTATTGAATGCCTGTGGTGGCAGCAGTGGAAATATTCCCGCCACCGCAATACTACAGTCCATTTCTGTTACATCTACCAAAGCAACCACCCCTACAGGTGGCACTCAACAATTTACGGCTATTGCAACCTATGGCGGCGGGACTACGGTAGACATTACTTCGTCAGCCATTTGGTCGTCATCCGCCCCGACGATTGCTACGGTTAACACTTCAGGCATTGCCTCTGGGTTGGCTGCCGGCACAACGAACATCACCGCAACATCAGGGTCGGTTGCTGGCAGCAGCTCACTTACGGTCACCTCGGCAGTATTACAGTCAATTACTGTCAGCCCTTCCAGCATAAACTTGACACCCGGGCAGACGCAGCAGTTGACAGCAACCGGAACTTACTCTGACGGCAGCACGGCAAATATAACTTCGATTGTTACTTGGACGGCGGAGACACCTGCCGTTGCTACGGTGGATAGCGCTGGCCTTGCAACTGGTGTGATAGTTGGTTATTCCGGCTTCACTGCTTCAATTGGGATTATATCGGCAAGCACTGTCCCGGCGTTATTGGTTGAAGTTGAACCAAACAACACTCCAGCAACAGCAAACGCCTTAACGCCAACAGTAACAATGACTGGGCAGCTATTAAGCAATGCAGACTTGGATTACTACAAAGTTGCAGCAACCGGCTCCGGTGCAATTTCGATTGCGGTAGCCACTAGTAATGCCAACATATTCAAAGCAGGATGGTCGGTATCGATTCTGGATTCAGCAGGTGCTGTACTAGCTTCAACCAACTGCGTCAACTGCTCACAAACCATCAACGCGGGAATTGCTTTTGCAGGAACATATTATGTTCTAGTCCAAGCACCTGCTGGTACTTCAGTAGCAAACCATTCGATTGAGAACTACACGCTAACTTTATCTTTATCTAGCAAAACGGATACTGTCGAAATAGAGCCAAACAACGTACTCGCTACTGCAAATGCTTTGACACCGACGGTAACAATGACTGGTCAGCTGCTGAGCGAACTCGATTTGGATTACTACAAAGTCACAGCAACCGGCTCTGGTGCAATTTCGATTGCGGTAGCAACAAGCAATGCCAACATATTCAAAGCAGGATGGTCGGTATCGATTCTGGATTCAGCAGGTGCCGTACTAGCTTCGGCCAACTGCATCACCTGCTCACAATCGATCAACGCGGGAATACCTGTGGCGGGAACGTATTTTGTTCTTGTGCAACCCCCGGCTGGGACTACAGCGCTAAACAATTCGACTGAGAATTACTCGATCAATGCAACGGTCCCATAGCACCAGAAACGTCAGGTTACTTTTTTTGATTCGCTGTTGTTACATCTTTGTTAGGTGATTATGAGAAAGCTATTTCTATCGATGCTGATGTTGTTTTCCGCCAGCGCATTTGCTGACGATTACTTTATCGGAGGAATCGGCGGGGTCAAGGAATCCATCAAAGCGTCATCCTTTGGTACAAGCGCGACAACTTCAGGCTTGGTCTTTGAAGTCGCAGTGGGACGCAAATACAGTGAAAATCTAGCCGTTGAAGTTGACTATATGGACTTCGGCTCGATGGATACATTCGCGGGCGGGACTGCATCTGGGTATAGCGTTGGAATACACGCATTGCCATCCGCCACATGGTGTAGAAATTGCGATGGCAATGATTGGTCAGTATTCGGCAAGCTAGGCATTGCCGACACATTCTCAAAAATTACGCCCGCATCAGGTTTTTCTTTATCGGTCAAATCATCACAGTCCAAAATCGCTCCAGCGTTTGGCTTTGGTCTACAAATAACCAATAGCGATTCGAAGTCGAGAATTTCTAGAATTTCATTCGACCGGCGCACTAGCGGCGATAGCGTCATGTCAGAAGCCTTTTCTGCAATTACTTTATCAGCTGGCGCTACGTTCTAAGTGTCGCGTACAGGATCGCGTAAAAGGGGTCGAATTATTTTTTCAAACCGATTTTCTTGGCCATTAGCCTGGCAAGGCGCAATAACCAATGGGCATTGAGCCGCATGCTTACCCTTCATACGTGCGCCGTCATCTTCACCCCAATCGCATCCATCAATTTACGTACCGTTTCGTAGCGAGGTTTTGCACCGGGGGCGAGGGCTTTGTATAGGCTCTCTCGGCTGAGCCCAGCATCCTTTGCGATCTTCGCCATGCCTCGCGCTTTCGCAATGTCGCCGAGGGCGGATAGAAATACGTCGGGGTTGCTGTCTTCTAATGCGGCGGCTAAATACTCGGCAATCATTTCTTCGCTGTCCAAATAGTCGGCCGCATCGAAACGCGAGACGGCGATCTTTGTGGTGTTCTTTTTAGTCATAACTTATTCCTCATGTGAAGGTGCGAATCGTAGCCATTTGGATACTTTGCGCAAGTGCTATGCAGGCAGGGTAAAATTTTGACGAACCGTTTCACTCATTACAAAAGGTGACCGCATGATGAAATCATTCAATCACAATTTATTTTCGGCAGGGCTGTTGGCAATCAGTTTGATGGGCTGCGGGGGTGCGTCGGGGACGACGCCTGTACCTGCTGCGTCAGCCAGTGCAACCAATGCGGATATTGCGGTCGAGGTGGTGGCGGCGCATAACGCTTGGCGCACGTTGGTGGGCGTGCCCAACCTGGCGTGGTCGAATACCTTGGCGGTGACGGCGCAGGCGTATGCCGACCAGCTAAAGGCTACGAATAACTGTGTGATGGTGCATAGCGGGGCGGCGGGGTTGGGAGAGAATTTGTATTGGGCGAGTGGCTTGATGTATGCAAATGGCACCACTGCGCCTAATCCGAAAACGCCAACGCAGGTGGTGGATGCGTGGGGTTCGGAAAAGTTAGATTACACGTATGCGTCTAACACCTGTGCTGCTGGGAAAGTGTGTGGGCATTACACACAAATGGTTTGGGCTAACACCACACAAGTAGGGTGCGGTCATGCGAGTTGTAGTGCGACGGACAATTCTTCGGTTTGGGTGTGCAACTACGCACCGCCAGGAAATTATGTGGGGCAGAAGCCTTACTAGATGAGCTAAGGGACATTTCGTGGAGGTTTTTGGGTGTTTTTTCTAGCCAAATACTCTGCGACCAGCGCCCGCTTCCGCTCTTGAGTAAGCCCTCGATGAC
>JAGVFD010000262.1 GCA_020057805.1 Sideroxydans sp.
AGGGAAACGATAAAAAACAGAAATACAGAAGCAAAAATTTAGGTGGGGGTAGTGGGCGCTTCCAACATCAAACAAGCCGCCGCATCGGTTATGTGACTCTGTTCCGCAGCCCCCAAGCGCGCCACAATCGCTGTGGTGTTGTCGGCATGTGAACCTTCACGCAGCACTGCCATACCAATCAACTCATCCAACAATGGATTCAACGTGGGTGCGGCCAATAATTTAACCAGCTCATCTTCTTCTAAAGGCGTCCAAAAACCATCGCTACACAGCAGCAAAGTGTCGCCATCTTGCAGCACTTCGCTGGGGGACACTTCGACATAAAACATGTCTTCCACGCCCCCCAAACAATTGGTTATTTTGTTGCGATCAGGATGCGACTTCATCTCTTCAGCTGAAATAATGCCCCAGTCAAACCACTGCTGCACCACTGAATGGTCACGCGTCACGCTCGCCACTTTGTCATTACGTAACAAGTAAAAGCGCGAATCGCCTGCATGGGCAAACCACATGCGTCCGTCTTGCACCAATACCGCCACACAAGTTGTTCCAGGATTACCCCCCAGCCCTTCTTGGTGAGCATAGTCAATGATGGCATCGTGTCCTGCACGCATGGTAGCGCGCAAAAACACTTCGGGCTCTTTGGCCTTGCCTTGCTCCAGCTTGCTAAACGCTTTCATAAACGTATTCACCGCCAACTGCGCCGCAATTTCGCCATGCAGGTGTCCGCCCATGCCATCTGCTAGCACGAGGAGTAATGCGTCATTGGTGTAAGCGTAGCCCACTCGATCTTGGTTGTATTTGCGACCGCCGATGTGGTTTGCTTGATGAACTGCGAACTTCATTCTTTTCCTGTTTTCTTAATTACCAGCCGCGCTGTCGTCAGCGGCGGCGGGGTGCAATCGTAATATAATGCGCGTCATTCAGCCTATGTTTTTTCTATCCCCCTTGGAGTCCCAATGATTTACAGCATGACAGGCTTTGCCGTGGCGAGTACCGAACTCGAGAGCGGCTCGCTCACCTTGGAGTTGCGCGCGGTGAATCACCGCTACCTTGATCTGCAACTCAAAATGCCTGACGAATTGCGCGTGCATGAATCTTTTCTACGCGAAGCGATTGCTGCGCAATTAACTCGGGGCAAAGTGGAGTGTCGCATTGCCTATGCAGCCCGCCAATCTACGCACAATCCGGCCCAGCTGAATATCGACATGGTGCAGCAACTCGCTCAATGGAATACCCAAGTGAGAGAAATCTTACCTGCCGCACGTGAACTGTCAGTAGCGGATATTTTGCGTTGGAATGGCGTACTTGAAAGCGCTGCCCTATCCGCAGACGCCCTGCAAGCCACCCTACAAGGACTCCTAAAACAGGTGTTGCATGACTTTGCCTCCGCCCGCGCCCGCGAAGGTGAGAAACTAAAAATTTTTATGCTGGAACGTGTGCTGCAAATTGAGGGCTTACGCCAAGCCGTCGCTCCGCGCATTCCGGGGGCTATCGCGCAATATGAATCCAAGTTGCGCGCCAAATTGCTGGAGGCGCTCGGCAGCCAAGAGGATGACCGTGTGCGTCAAGAAATCACGCTATACGCCAGCAAGGTGGACGTGGAGGAAGAGCTGTCACGCCTGCTCACCCATTTAGATGAAGTGAAGCGCGTGTTGTCGAAAGGCGGCGCGGTAGGTAAGCGCCTAGATTTTCTGATGCAAGAGTTACACCGTGAAGCCAATACACTCGGCTCAAAATCGGTGGATGGGGAAGTGTCGCGTTGCGCGATGGATATTAAAATTTTGATTGAACAAATGCGCGAGCAAGTACAAAACATCGAATAGGAGATCACTATGTCTGGCAGTCTTTTTGTTATCAGCGCACCATCGGGCGCAGGTAAAACCAGTTTGGTTCACGCCTTGCTCAATATCAATCCACAAATTGATCTCTCTGTTTCTTACACCACGCGCGCGCCGCGCGCAGGTGAAGTAAATGGCAAGGACTATCACTTCGTTAGTCATGAAGCTTTTCTTGCGGCGGCGGCGCGCGGAGAGTTTCTAGAAAGCGCCGAGGTCTACGGCAATTTGTACGGCACTTCGCAAAGCTGGATTACGCAAGAAAATGCCAAAGACCGCGATATTTTGCTGGAGATTGACTGGCAAGGCGCAGCCCAAGTGCGTAAATTATTTCCACAATGCATCAGTATTTTCATCCTGCCACCGTCACTCGCCGCATTGGAACAACGACTTAAGGGGCGTGGCAAAGATAATGACAGCGTGATTGCGGGGCGCTTGGCGGCGGTACGTGAGGATGTCTCGCATGTGGCTGAATTCGATTATGTTATTATCAACGACAACCTCAACGAAGCACTACGCGAGCTAAATTCCATCGTGCTTTGCGCCCGTACCCGAGGGTCGCGTCAGTTGGCGCGACATCAAAAACTCATCAATCAATTACAAACATCGGAGTGAACCATGGCACGCATTACTGTCGAAGATTGCAAACAATATTTTCCTAATCGCTTTGAGTTGACGCTTGCCGCCGCCTATCGCGCACGCCAAATCGCTAATGGCTCAAGTCAACTGGTTGAAGCAAGTCGCGACAAACCTACTGTGGTTGCCTTACGCGAAATCAGCGAAGGTAAAGTAGGGACTGACATTCTGAATCGCGGCGCGCTCTAATCCACATGCCGCCGCCCTTGGGCGGCGGCATATCCATGCTCAATGAGCCAAGCTGATGCCAATGCCCTGCTGCAAGAAGTATCCGCTTACCTCAAGGCGGAGGATGTAGCTCAAGTTCAAGCCGCTCTCGATTTCAGTCATGCCGCACACGCAGGCCAATTACGCCAATCTGGCGCGCCGTATGTCACGCACCCCATTGCAGTTGCCCGCATCCTCACCCCGCTTCATTTAGATACTCACGCTATCATCGCGGCGCTATTGCATGATGTGGCAGAGGACACCTCCGTTACTTTGGAAGAAATTAACGCTCAATTTGGTAAGCAAGTCGCCGATTTGGTGGATGGCTTAAGCAAAATTGATAAGCTGCAATTTGAAACCAAGGAAGATGCACAGGCGGAAAATTTCCGCAAAATGCTGATGGCGATGGCACGTGATGTACGCGTTATTCTCATCAAGCTGGCTGATCGTACGCACAATATGCGCACGCTGGGCGCGGTCTCAAAGGAAAAAAGTGAGCGGATTGCGCGTGAAACAATGGATATTTACGCGCCCATCGCCAATCGTTTAGGTCTGAATACGATTTTCCAAGAGTTGCAGGATTTGTGCTTCAAATATCTTTATCCCACTCGTTATGGCGTGCTGTCCAAAGCACTTAAAGTGGCGCGCGGCAATCGACGCGAAGTGGTCACTAAAATTTTAGAGTCCATCAGCAAACGCCTAGAAGAAAATCATTTGCATGCAGAAGTAAAAGGCCGCGAGAAGCATCTGTTCGGTATTTATGAAAAGATGCATTCAAAATCTTTAGCTTTTTCTCAAGTGCTAGACATTTATGGCTTCCGCATTTTGGTCGACGATGTTCCGTCTTGCTATCTGGCGCTTGGCTTATTACATGGGCTATACAAGCCATTCCCTGGCAAATTCAAAGACTATATCGCCATCCAAAAAGCCAATGGCTATCAGTCCTTACACACAACTTTGTTTGGCCCATTCGGCACCCCCATTGAGGTGCAAATTCGCACCCACGAAATGAATAAGCTGGCCGAAAGTGGCGTTGCTTCACACTGGCTTTACAAGACTTCGGAATCGCAAATTAATGAGTTACATCAAAAGACTCATCAATGGCTGCAAAGCCTGCTGGAGAGCTTGGCGCAAAGTGGCGATTCGGTCGAATTTCTAGAGCATCTCAAAGTAGATTTATTCCCAGATGAGGTTTATGTGTTCTCGCCCAAAGGGAAGATATTCGCCCTGCCGCGCGGTGCGACAGCGGTTGACTTTGCCTACGCGGTGCACACTGATATTGGCAATCGCTGCGTTGCCAGCAAAGTAAATACAGAATTGGTGCCGCTGCGCACAGAGCTGCGCAATGGAGATCGCGTCGAGGTCATTACCGCGCCCAATGCACACCCTAATTCGGCTTGGCTGAACTACGTGGTCACCAGCAAAGCGCGCGGCGAAATTCGACACGCGCTCAAAACCATGCATTTGGATGAATCCTCCAAATTAGGCGAACGTTTATTAGCGCAAGCGCTGACTACGCTCAACCTCAAACTGGTAGAGATTCAAGACGTTTGCTGGGACAGGGTACTGCGTGAAACCGGCGCAAAATCTCGTCAAGAGCTATGCGCAGATATTGGCTTGGGACGGCGCTTGAACATGGTCATCGCACGCCAACTTTCCAAACAAAATGAGGGTGAGCAAGCCAATTTCGCACAGCCTGATAGCGGTGTCATTACCTTGCTGGGTAATGAAGGTATGGCCATTAAATACGCCAAATGTTGCCGCCCTATTCCTGGCGATCCTGTTATCGCTATCATTAAAAGTGGTCAAGGATTGGTGGTACACACGCACGACTGCCCAACGTTACGCAAAGGGCGCGGTGGCAGTGAGTGGCTGGATGTGGTGTGGGACAAAAATATTACGCGGCTGTTTGATGTGAGTCTCAAATTGGTCGTGGCAAACCAGCGTGGCGTGTTGGCCAAAATTGCCTCCGCCATCGCGGAAGCCAACTCCAACATTGAAAATGTTAATTTTGAAAACGAGGGTGAATACACCGCCACTTACTTTACCTTGCAAGTGAGCAACCGCATCCACCTAGCCAATATCATGCGCAACCTTCGCAGAATCCCTGAAGTGGTACGCATCATTCGAACCAAAGTTGCGAACACCTAACCTCAAGGAGACGCCTCATGAAACCCAGC
>JAGVFD010000173.1 GCA_020057805.1 Sideroxydans sp.
CCCCAATGAATGGCATCATCGGCATGACTGAACTAGCGCTGGATACAGAGCTGACTCACGAGCAGCATGAATATCTGTCCTTGGTGCAATCTTCAGCCAACTCTTTGCTACACATCATTAATGACATCTTGGATTTTTCCAAGATTGAATCGGGCAAGATGGATATCGAGAACATCGAATTTTCTTTGGAACACACGATGCGTGACACCATGAAGTCTCTAGCGGTGCGTGCGCATCAAAAAAATCTAGAATTATTGCTGCACATTTCTCCTGATGTGCCTGATCGGGTGGTTGGTGATCCTGGGCGCGTGCGTCAAGTCATCGTCAATTTGGTGGGTAATGCCATCAAGTTCACTGAATCCGGAGAAATTGAGGTGGCGGTGTTGCGTGAGGTTAATGCAAGTACAGAACAAGCCAGTTTGCGCTTCAGCGTGCGCGATACAGGTATAGGCATCCCGCAAGAAAAATTCCAGACGATCTTTGAATCTTTTTCACAAGCCGACACTTCCACAACGCGCAAGTATAGCGGGACGGGTTTGGGCTTGACCATTTCGGCGCAATTAATTGAATTGATGGGCAGTCGTATCGAGTTAGAGAGTGAGCTAGGCAAGGGAAGTACCTTCCATTTCACTTTGCCTATGCAAATCGTTTCAGATGCACCGCTGGCAAACTATCAAGAAACGGGGTGCATCGTTGGCATGCCTGTTTTGGTAGCCGATGACAATGCCACTAACCGCTTGCTGATGTCGGAGATGTTGAAAAGTTGGCAGATGTCACCGGTTGTCGTTGCCGATGGTGAGCAGGCTTTGCTTGAGTTGGAACGTGCGGCGCAGAGCGGAAAGCCGTATCCACTAGCATTGTTAGATGTGCAGATGCCAGGGATAGATGGTTTTGAATTGGCAGAAAAAATTCGCCAGCATCCGGGTTATGTTGGTGCGACGGTGATGATGGTTACTTCGGAAGGCCAACGCGGACATGCCACACGTTGCCGCGAGTTGGGGGTGGCGAGTTATTTGATGAAGCCGATAGCTCAATCTGAATTGCTGAATGCAATCATGATTGCCTTGGGTGAGCCGCTAAAACAAAATACTCCGCTAATTACACGCCATTCTTTGCGTGAAAAACACAAAACAAAATTGAAACTGTTATTGGCGGAAGACAATAAGGTCAATCAAACATTGGCGATTCGCCTGCTAGAAAAATTAGGACACCAAGTAACCCTAGCCAACAATGGTATCGAGGCGGTGCGACACTGGCAAAACACAAGCTTCGACGCCATTCTAATGGACGTGGATATGCCAGAAATGAATGGCTACGAAGCAACCGAACGTATCCGTGAGTATGAAAAGGCGTCTGACCAGCACATTCCCATCGTGGCGATGACCGCGCATGCCATGCAAGGTGCACGTGAAGAGTGTCTACGTCATGGCATGGATGGTTATTTAACCAAGCCCATCGACACCGAGGCTTTGTGGCGTGAATTAGATAAGCTAGCTCAAGCGGTTGAAGCAACCGATGTTACCCACGACGAGTCTGAATTAGAAAAGTCGTTACAAATTGCCGATTTTGATAAGTCGCGCGCCATGATGCATGACAGCAAAGAGCTGTTTGATGAAATCGTGCACCTGTTCCAAACCGATGCACCGCAACATATGCAACAAATAAAGCATGGACTAGAACAAGGAAATACTGGAGCAATCAGCCACAGCGCGCACACCCTAAAAGGGATGGTTGGTATCTTTGCAGCTGAACGTACCATGCAGGCAGCAGAGCGCGTCGAACAAACCGTTGGGCAACCTGAATGCAATATGGCTGTGACAAAACTAGAGGCCGCGCTGCTGGAACTACAAACCGCCATCGAACAATATCGTTAGTGAGAGCCGAAATAATGAAAACATCATTTTACATAATATACATTATGCGAATAAAGTTAAGCGGCGTTAACGGGGCGTCACTTAAGATTATCGAAATTTTTAGATATTAATCAGTTAGTTAACGGATTGCAAAAAGTTGATTGAAATTATGGCTGGTTGCTTCTCCCACTTCTTGCAACGTTATGTTTCTCAACCTGGCAATCTCTTCGGCAACATGTTTAACGTATGCGGGTTGGTTTGTCTTGCCGCGATAGGGTGACGGCGCCAAATAAGGTGAGTCTGTTTCGATGAGTATCTTTTCTAGCGGAATGGCTTGTGCGACCTCTTTAATTTGAGTTGCATTTTTGAAAGTCAAAATACCGGAAAACGAGATATAGAAGCCAAGGTCGATAGCTGCACGGGCGACCTCTAGGCTCTCGGTAAAGCAGTGCATCACACCGCCGACTTTCCCCGCCTCCTCTTCATCCATTATGCGCAAGGTATCAGCTGCGGATGAACGTGTATGGATGATGAGTGGCTTGCCACACTCAATAGCTGCATGAATGTGGGTGCGAAAACGCGCTCTCTGCCATTCCAAATCTCCTGTGAGGCGGTAGTAATCCAATCCAGTTTCGCCAATAGCAATCACTTTGACGTGCTGTGCCAGCCGAACCAATTCAGATTGTGTGGGTTCCACCTCTAATTCGTAATCTGGATGTACGCCTACTGAGGCGAATAATTGGCCATATTTTTCAGCTAATGCAATGACTTGTGGAAAACTTTCCAAATCAACTGACACGCATAACGCTTTAGTCACTTGGTTTTGCTGCATGTTGAGTAACACGCCATCAATATCTTTGATGAGGTCAGGGAAGTTTAAGTGGCAATGGGAATCAATAAACATAGGAAGTTCAAGCGACAAACAATTGCCGATAGGACATTAATAGAGATTCCAGCACGAGCTTAAAATTAAGCGGATGGAAAGCGGCGCGGCGTGCTTCTTGCAACTCTTTTTGGAATTGCATCAGGGAGAAAGTGGATACGCCCTTAGATAGTTTGATAAGCGTGTCAGTTTGATCTGGGAAATAACGTACAGAATCAGCCAATTGTACGCTGGCTAAATCATGGCACCATTGCTGCAAACAATGAATTACATGAATAGGGCTGCTGCGTTGCAAGCTTTCGGCCAAGGCTAGTGCATCCAACTTTGTGGGCTGTCGAATGGCAGCTAAAAGCATATTTCGCTCGTCAGCCCCCTCGCCTGATTCCGCCCAAATTAAAGCCTGCAATGGTGCTAACCCCGTCTGTGCCAAGGCTTGTTCTGGATTGCTGACGCCTTGTAGTTTTAACCAGTTCACCCCTTGTTCACGCGTTGGGGTGGGCACGTCAAACCCCAAACAGCGACTTAAAATAGTGGGTAAAAGTTGCTGTGGTTTATGCGTCACCAGCAAAAACAACAGATTTTCTGTTGGCTCTTCTAATGTTTTCAGCAGGGAATTAGCCGCGTTGTGGTTCATTGTTTCGGCAGGATTAATAAGCACCACACGATAACCACCACAATGTGCGGACAGGTTTGCAAAGCTCGCAAGCCCACGAATTTGCTCCACTGAAATCTCGCGTGATGGTTTTTTCCCCCCTGATTTCTCCTCGCCATCCTCTTGCGAGGTTAAGGCATCGGGTTGAATAAAACGAAAATCTGGATGGCTGTCTTGCGCTAACCAATGGCAAGAGTCACATTTTTGGCATGGCATACCGTCAGACAACGGATGCGCACAAAGCAAAGAATGGGCAAAGTTCAGCGCTAAATCTAGCTTTCCAATACCCTGCGTACCCTTCAATAAAATGGCGTGCGGCAACCGAGTACGCAAGCCTTGGAGTGCCTGCCACGGAATAGATTGCCAAGGATATAGTTGTTTCATATCAAATTGATGTTGCAATATTTGAAAGTTCTTTATTAACTTCAATGAGTGTTTTCCCAGCGTTAATCACAGTAATTCGACCCGCTGATTTAGCTGCTCTGGCGAGGTAAGCTTGGCGTACGCGTTCAAAAAACTCACCTTTTTCTTGCTCGAAGCGATCCAGACTCAAATTGCCAGAAAGTCGCTGACGAGCCACTTCGATGGGAATATCAAAAAGCAGTGTGAGGTCTGGTTGCAAATCTCCATGCACCCACTGCTCCAACTGCTCTAACTTGCCTAGTGGAACTCCCCTGCCCCCACCTTGATAGGCGAAACTTGCATCGCTAAAACGGTCAGAAATAACCCAAGTTCCGCGCTGCAAAGCAGGTCGGATAACTTGTTCCACATGCTCCCGCCGCGCCGCGAACATCAACATTGCCTCGGTTTCGATGTGCATGGGTTGATTAAGCAGAATCGTGCGTAGCTGCTCGCCCAATGGCGTACCGCCTGGTTCGCGTGTCACCAACAAATCAATACCGCGCTGACGCAAGGCGTCCGCAAACCATTCCAGCCCCGTGCTCTTCCCTGCTCCGTCTACACCTTCAAACGTAATAAATTTAGCTTTGCTCATTTTTGATATCGATTCACCGCGTTGTTGTGTTCGGATAAATTACCTGAAAAATAGGATGTTCCATCTCCCCGCGACACAAAATAAAGCGCATTACTTTGTGCTGGATGGAGCGCAGCTTGCAGTGAAGCCAGCCCAGGCAAAGCAATGGGAGTGGGAGTAAGTCCATCACGGGTATAGGTATTGTAGGGGGTATCGCGGGTTAAATCGTTGCGCCGAATATTGCCTTTGAAACTGTCTCCCATGCCATAAATCACGGTAGGGTCAGTCTGAAGTCGCATCGGTTTGCGCAAACGATTGATAAATACCGAAGCAATCATGGGTCGGTCAGAGGCTCTGCCGGTTTCTTTTTCAATGATAGAAGCCAGAATCAATGCATCGTAAGGTGATTTCAAAGGTAATCCCGCTTCGCGTGTTGCCCAACTTTCTTGCAGGCGCTGTTGCATTAATTGGTAGGCGCGCTTCATCACCAATAGGTCGCTACTGCCACTCGAAAAATTATAGGTGTCGGGAAAAAATAAGCC
>JAGVFD010000177.1 GCA_020057805.1 Sideroxydans sp.
ACCCCACCGAAATTCATGCGGCATTAGGCTTTGGCATACTCTTCGTAGCGGTCATGTTGTGCGCGTCTTGGCTCACGGATGTGGCAGGTAGCACAGGTTTATACGGCGTTGCGATTGTGTCGGGTCTGACCGATGTTGACCCCATCGCACTATCCAGCTTGCGCTTATTCAACCTCGACAAACTGACACAGCCGCAAGTTGTTGCCTCAATCTCTCTTGCCTACCTTGCCAACATGGCCTTCAAATTTGGCATGGCTGTTTCAATTGGCGGTATGGCGCTGGCCAAACGCCTTGCAGGCGGCTTCATCGCCATCGCAGCAGGCATGATTCTCGGCCTCATTTTCCTGTAGGTCTTCGCCTCATGAAATACAGGCTGGGCGTGTATAATCCGCGCCTTTCCGAACACGCAAAAACACACCCAAATGGAAGCCGAACAACTCAACGCCCTCACCAATAAGATTCAGGATTTACAGACTCGCAACCTCGAACTTCGGAGGTATCTTTGACTACGATGGCAAGCAAGACCGCCTCGCTGAAGTCGTTGTATTAGCTGAAGACCCAGCTGTTTGGCAGGACAGCAAACGCTCCCAAGAATTGGGCAAGGAACGCAAGATGCTGGAAGGCGTCGTGCTCAATTTACAAAAGGTAGCGCAATCTCTGAATGACAACACAGAGCTCATCGAAATGGCGCTCGCGGAAAATGACGACGAGAGCTTACACAGCATCGTTGACGACATCGCAATCACTGAAAAAATTGTGGCTGACATGGAATTCCGCCGCATGTTCTCGGGCGAGCTCGATTCTGCTAATTGCTTCCTCGATATCCAAGCAGGTTCGGGTGGTACAGAGGCGCAAGATTGGGGCTCGATGCTACTACGCATGTATCTGCGCTATGCCGAACGCAAAGGTTACCAAGTAGAAGTGCTGGAGCAATCTGATGGTGAAGTCGCGGGTATTAAAGGCGCTTCCATCAAAATTACGGGAGAGTATGCCTACGGACACCTGCGCACTGAAACGGGTGTGCATCGCCTAGTCCGTAAATCTCCTTTCGACTCCGGCAATCGTCGCCACACTTCTTTCTCCAGCGTGTTCGTGTATCCCGAAGTGGACGACTCGATTCAAGTGGACATCAACCCTGCCGACTTGCGCATCGATACCTATCGCGCATCCGGCGCGGGCGGCCAGCACATCAACAAGACCGACTCCGCCGTGCGTATCACACATATCCCGACCAATATCGTGGTGCAGTGCCAGAGCGACCGTTCGCAACACAAGAACCGCGCCGAAGCGATGTCCATGTTGAAGTCGCGCATGTATGAAGAAGAACTACGCAAACGCAACGAAGCCAAACAAGAATTGGAAGATGGCAAGTCTGACATTGGCTGGGGACACCAGATTCGAAGCTACGTGCTGGACCAATCCCGCATCAAGGATCTGCGCACCAACCATGAAGTCGGCAATACCCAAGCAGTATTGGACGGCGACCTCGATGATTTCATTGCCGCTAGTTTGAAACAAGGCGTTTAACTTTAGAGAACTATCATGACCACTGAACAGACACTTCCCGTACAAGACGAAAACCAGATCGTTGCAGAACGCCGATCGAAACTGAAAGCCATTCGCGAGAAAGGCGTCGCTTTCCCTAACGACTTCCAGCGTGAACATCTGTCCGATGATTTGCATAAGTTGTATGGCCACCTGACGCACGATGAATTGGAAGCGAATCCCATCCATGTATCCGTCGCAGGCCGCATGATGTTGAAGCGTGTGATGGGTAAAGCCAGTTTCGCTACTGTGCAGGACATGAGCGGTCGCATCCAACTGTTCCTCAGCAATGACAATATCGGCGAGAGCGCACACGGTGAGTTCAAGCACTACGATCTGGGCGACATCCTCGGCGCAGTCGGCGTGCTGTTCAGAACCAAAACGAATGAATTATCTGTACGCGTCACCCAGATTCGCTTGTTGACTAAATCATTGCGTCCTTTGCCGGAGAAATTCCACGGCCTGACCGACCAAGAGCAGAAGTATCGCCAGCGCTATCTCGATCTCATCACCAATGAGGACTCGCGCAAGGTTTTCCTCGCACGCACCCAGATCATTCAAGCGATTCGCGAGTTTTTCATTCGCCACGGCTACCTCGAAGTCGAAACGCCGATGATGCACCCGATTCCTGGTGGTGCATCGGCCAAGCCCTTTGAGACACATCACAATGCGTTGGACATTAAGATGTATCTGCGCATCGCACCCGAGCTGTATTTGAAACGCCTCGTCGTGGGCGGATTCGAGAAGGTGTTCGAGGTCAATCGCAACTTCCGCAACGAAGGCGTTTCCACACGCCACAACCCCGAGTTCACCATGATCGAGTTTTACGAAGCCTATCGTGATTACAAATATCTGATGGGATTCACCGAAAAGTTGTTTGCCGAAGTGGCACTCAAGGTATTAGGCACGACCGTCATCAGCTACCAAGGTAAAGAGCTGGATTTGGGTAAACCTTTCCATCGTCTGACCATGGTGCAAGCGGTACAGAAATTTCATCCGCAGTTCACTGATGCGCAATTGAACGACCGCAGCTTCTTGGTCAACCAACTGAAAGACCTGAAAGCCAAATACAATCCCAAAGATGCCGTGGGCGGTTTGCAGTTGTCGCTGTTTGAAGAGATGGCTGAAGGTCACTTATTTGAGCCAACCTTCATCATCGACTACCCTGTGGAAGTGTCACCGCTGGCTCGTAGTAGCGATGCCAATCCAGAGATCACCGAACGTTTCGAACTCTTCATCGTCGGTCGTGAGATCGCCAACGGCTTCTCCGAATTGAACGATGCAGAAGATCAAGAAGCGCGCTTCGATGCGCAAGTCGCAGCGAAAGATGCGGGTGATGAAGAAGCGATGTTCAAGGACAGTGCTTTCGTTCGAGCACTCGAATACGGCTTGCCCCCCACCGCTGGCCAAGGTATTGGTATCGATCGCCTAGTGATGCTTCTCACGGATAGCGCCAACATCCGCGATGTGATCTTGTTCCCTCACATGCGTCCTGAATAACGTGCTGACCAGCGACGCTCGCCTTCGCCTGTTGCAACACTACCCGATGTTGGCTGAAATGCCGGCATCCAAGTTAGATGAGTTGCTTGCACAAGCAATGGTGATGTCGCTCCCTACTGGCACAACTGTATTCGACGAAAACCAAGCCTGCCAAGGTTTTCCGCTGATATTGTCCGGTAGTTTGCGCGTGATCAAATCATCAGCGAACGGACGTGAACTGCAGCTCTATCGTGTCATCCCTGGCGAAAGTTGCATCCTCACCAGTAGTTGCCTGCTAGGCCACACGCGCTATCAAGCCAGAGGCATCTGCGAACACGATGTCGAAATGGTGCTGTTACCTGCCAGCGCCTTCCATGTCTTGCTTGAGAGTCAATCTAGTTTCCGCACTTACGTGTTCCACCTCTTCTCTGATCGCCTCACTGACCTGATGCAACTTGTCTCAGCAGTCGCATTTCAGAAATTAGATCAACGTCTCGCGGCGCTACTCATCGGTAAAGAAAATCCCATCCATGCTACGCATCAGGCGTTGGCTGATGAACTCGGTAGCGCACGCGAGATGGTGAGTCGACTACTAAAAGGATTTTCAGATCAAGGGTGGTTGATATTGGGACGTGAACACATCGAGATATTGAACCGTGCTGAATTAAATCGCCTAGCCTCAAATTGAAACGTAATTTTCGGTTGAGTACCTCAACCTGCTTTAGTTTTTCACCCAAACAAAAAGGAGCTATGCTTTCGCATAACTCCTTGTATTTATTGGTCAGCGTGAGAAGATTCGAACTTCCGACCCCTACCACCCCAAGGTAGTGCGCTACCAGGCTGCGCTACACGCTGAAGCTACGAATTATAGCAGAGCAGCAGTAGTTCAATCAATTCTAACCAACACAATTCGCATTAAGCTCGCAAAAAACAAAGCAAATCAAACAGTTCTTTTTTTATGTTGGATGTATCAATACTTGTCGGCTTCAACGCAACTATTTCAGGCTGTTGAGTGGTGAGTTGTCCCTGATCTAATCTGCCGCGCGCACCACTAATCGTAAAACCTTCTTCATACAATAATTCGCGTATGCGACGAATTAAGAGAACTTCATGGTGTTGATAGTAGCGACGATTACCGCCGCGTTTTACGGGCTTCAGTTGCGTGAATTCCTGCTCCCAATAACGCAAGACATGCGCCTTCACCCCGCACAATTCGCTGACCTCACCAATGGTGAAGTAGCGTTTGGCGGGGATGGCTGGCAGGTCTGAATTAACTATTCGCTGTTCCATGATAGGTGCTCTCTACCATGCTTTTGAGTTTTTGGCTGGGGTGAAAAGTCACGACACGTCGTGCTGAAATGGGGATTTCTTCCCCTGTTTTTGGATTGCGTCCAGGACGTTGCGGCTTATCACGTAATTGAAAATTGCCGAATCCAGATAGCTTGACACTATCTCCTTGCTCTAGCTGAATGCGAATTTCTTCAAAGAAGGTTTCCACCATATCTTTGGCTTCACGTTTATTCAATCCGACTTTTTCAAACAGCAAATCAGATAATTCAGCTTTTGTTAATGTTGTTGTCATCTCGCCCCCTCAACTACGCAGCTTTACGCCGTTTTTTTCTAGTGCCGAAATCAATAATTGAATGCTACTTTCAATTTCTGATTCGGTCAGTGTTTTTTGAGTATCTTGCAATAACACACGGAATGCAAGGCTTTTTTTGCCTTGCTCGACACCTTTTCCACGGTACAAATCAAACAATCCGATGTCTTCCACATAAGGCGCTTGGGCTTGACCCATTGCGCTTAATAATGTGTTCACCAAAACGCTTTCATCTGCCAAAA
>JAGVFD010000157.1 GCA_020057805.1 Sideroxydans sp.
CACGGTGTGCTGCGCTTTGAGTGCAGCACTGGCGGCGGGCGTATTGGGCAACACCTCGCCTAAAATAGGCTTGAGCGCAGGCACACCATACAAAAACAACGCGCAGTACAACACAATGGCTAACAGCAGATTCGCCAGTGGCCCCGCCACCACAATGGCCATGCGTTGCAACACGGACTTGCGATTAAATGTACGTGATAATTCGTGCGGTGCAACGTCGCCTTCACGTTCATCGAGCATTTTGACGTAGCCCCCCAAAGGAATGGCCGATACCACCCACTCGGTTTCGCCGTTCTCAAAACGTTTGGCGTAAATGACTTTGCCGAAACCTAAAGAGAAGCGCAGCACTTTCACATTGCACCAGCGCGCCACGAGGTAATGCCCGTATTCATGGAACACTACCAGCACCACGATGGCGACTATAAAAGCAAGCAGTGTCAGCATTTCGCTATCCAATCACTTGCAACGCAACGTGCCGTAGCATCCGCATCCAACACATCTTGCAAAGCCGTCACTTCGCACCGCGTAACGCTACCTAATACCGATTCAATTAAACGAGGGATATCGAGGAAGGCAATGCGTTGATCCAAGAAAGCCGCGACCGCCACTTCATTCGCGGCATTCAGCAAGGCAGGCACCGTCCCGCCCGCACGCAAGGCTTGATAGGCCAAGCTCAAACAAGGGAAGCGCTCAAAGTCAGGCGCAATAAAATCAAATTTAGCAATTTGAAATAAATCGAGGGGCGCGACACCCGAGTCAATACGCTCTGGATAGGCCAAGGCATAGGCAATCGGCGTGCGCATATCAGGATTGCCCAATTGCGCCAACACCGAGCCATCCACGTATTGCACCATCGAATGAATCACGCTCTGCGGATGCACGACCACTTGAATGTCATCAGCGGGCACGTTAAACAACCAATGCGCCTCAATGACTTCCAGCCCTTTGTTCATCATGCTGGCAGAGTCCACCGAAATTTTGCGCCCCATACTCCAGTTGGGATGTGCGCAGGCTTGGTCAGGCGTGACGTGTTGCAGTTGCGATAGCGGGGTATTACGGAAAGGACCGCCGGATGCGGTGAGCAAAATTTTACTCACCCCGCTGGCTCGCATGTCGCCCGTGTAATTGGATGGCAGCGATTGGAAAATAGCGTTATGTTCACTATCAATCGGTAACAAGGCAGACCCACTGGCGTGAATGGCTTCCATAAATAAATGGCCTGCCAACACCAACGTTTCTTTATTGGCCAACATGATTTTTTTGCTGGCACGCGCCGCGGCCAAGGTGGGCGGCATACCCGCCGCGCCCACAATCGCCGCCATTACCGCATCCACATTGGGCAATGTCGCCACTTTTTCTAATGCGGCCGTGCCATACAACACAGTGGTATCAAGGTCACTGGTTTGAATGCGTGCCGTCAAACGCGCACAAGCGGACTCGTCTAACAACACAGCATATTGAGGGTTGAATTGCAGGCATTGCGCAAACAGCAATTCATCTTGCTGGTTTGCGGTGAGGGCAATAATTTTGTATTTGTCAGGATGCCGTGCCACCACATCCAGCGTGCTTTTGCCGATGCTCCCCGTTGCGCCCAGAACGGTTAAGCCTTGCACTAGTTAATTCCTTGCAAAAGCAATGCCAATGCGGCAAGTGGTAACGTTGAAGTGAGTGCATCAATGCGATCCAGCAAACCACCATGCCCGGGCAGCAAGGTGCCGCTGTCTTTTACTCCCGCTTGGCGCTTAATGGCGGATTCGAACAAATCGCCCATCACCGCTAACACAACCCACCACCATGCGGTAAGCATTAACGCAGGGAGCATTTGTAGACGCGAAAACTCGGCGCTAAACGTCCACACCAAAGCCACATAAATAGACACGCCGGCTATCGCGCCAGCCACACCTTCCCATGTTTTTCCGGGACTGATGCTGGGAGCGAGTTTTGTCTTACCAAATTTGCGCCCCGCAAAATAGGCGGCGCTATCGGCAACCCACACCAAGCCCATCACAAACAGCAACACCCACGGACTCGGCACAGCTTCCCGTAAATCAATCATGGCCAGCCCAGTCGGAATAAGCACCATCCATCCCACCCATGCCATCAATAACGGCTGCTTCACTTGCAGCCCCAGCATCAACCAAGCAGGAACCACCACTAGCCACAGCACCGCAGAGAAGAGATACACAATTAGATGCGTGGTGAGTTGTTGCTGTGCACTGCTATTGGCATCTAATGCCAATAAGGCGAGCATAAAAACAAGCGTCAGCGCCCAGTATATTTTTGCATTGAGACTCGACAGTACGGACAAGCGCGCCCATTCGGCAGCACCCTGCATCACCATCACTAACACCAACACGGACCAAGCCAGCGGCGGTAAATAAAACAGCGCAGCGAGCAATAGCACCAACATAATGATTGCGGTAATGACGCGAGATTTAAGCATTCGATTCGCCTTTCAATTGTTCACTGGTGCGGCCAAAACGGCGCTCTCGTTGCTGATAAGACTGAAGCGCTGCTTCTAATTCTTTGCTGCCAAAATCTGGCCACAAAATATCCGTGAAATACAGCTCGGTATAAGCCAATTGCCACAACAAAAAATTGCTGATGCGCTGCTCGCCACCAGTCCGAATAAATAAATCCGGCTCGGGCGCGTAGTGCATAGATAGATAGGGAGTGAGTTCTTCTTCGCCGAAAGCGGTAGCGCGCGCTGGATGCGCCAAACTTAAGGCGTGCATGGCCTGCATGATGTCCCAGCGCCCACCGTAATTGGCGGCGATGGTTAGCGTTAGACCTGTGTTGTTAGCGGTCAGTTGTTCTGCGTGTTCGATGTATTGCACCAGCTTTGCATCAAAGCGAGTGCGGTCACCGATAATTTTTAGGCGAATGTTGTTCTTGTGCATATTGGATATTTCCATTTCCAACATCTTCAAAAACAACTGCATCAGAAACGAAACTTCATCCGCAGGACGCCGCCAATTTTCGCTACTGAAGGCAAACAGGGTGAGGTATTCAACGCCCATTTTGCGGCACGATTTAATCATCTCGCGCACCGACTCCACACCGCGCTGATGCCCCATCACGCGCGGCATAAAACGCTTCTTCGCCCAACGTCCATTGCCATCCATGATGATGGCAATATGACGCGGCACAACAGCAATGTCGGGGATAGTGCGGGTGGAGCTAAAAAATGGCAGCGCCATAATGATTGGCCTTATACCGCCATCAACTCAACTTCTTTGACCTGCAATGCCTTCTCAATTTCTAACACAAAGCGATCTGTAAATTTCTGTACATCCTCTTGCGCACGACGCTCGTCATCCTCGCTAATCGCTTTGTCTTTGAGCAACTTCTTCAACTGCTCATTGGCATCTCGACGAATATTGCGCACCGCCACTTTGGCATTTTCAGATTCGCCCTTTACCACTTTAATTAAGTCGCGACGACGCTCTTCGGACAACATTGGCATCGGCACACGAATCACATCGCCATTGGTTGACGGATTTAAGCCGAGATCCGCGTCACGAATCGCTTTTTCAATCGTCCCAATCATTTTTTTCTCAAAAGGCTGCACACCGATGGTTCGCGCATCCATCAAGGTGACACTTGCGATTTGATTCACCTGCGTCGGGCTACCGTAATAGTCCACCGTAACATGATCCAATATGCCTGCATGAGCACGTCCTGTACGCACCTTGCCGAAATCCGCCTTCAGCGCTTCCAGCGATTTACTCATTTTTTGTTCGACGTTTTTTTTGATGTCAGCAATCATTTTTGTTCTCCATCAAGGATGACTCTAATAATTCAAGTTTTTAAGCTAGGCAAGGAATGATTTTTTTTGAGTAACGCAGCATAGCAACGAAAGTTGGATTAGAGCATCATCCAATCAATCACAGTACACGAGTGTTCCTTCATCCTGCCCCATCACCACACGCTTTAGCGCACCTTCCTTGAAGATACTGAATACGATGATAGGTAATTTCTGGTCTCGACACAGCGTCAGCGCTGTCGAGTCCATCACTTTCAAATCTTTGCCAATCGCCTCATCAAAACTCACTTTTTGATAGCGCGTTGCAGTCTTGTCTTTCTTGGGATCGGCGGTATAAACGCCATCCACCTTGGTCGCTTTAATCACGACTTCGGCATCCATCTCAACACCGCGTAAAGCGGCGGCGGTGTCAGTGGTGAAAAACGGGCTACCAATACCTGCCGCAAAAATCACCACTTTGCCGTCTTCCAAATAACGCAATGCTTTGCCACGAATAAACGGCTCGGCAACCTGCTCCAAACTCAAGGCAGATTGAACACGGCAGTCCAATCCGGAACGCTTCATCGCATCTTGCAGCGCCATCGAGTTCATCACAGTTGCCAACATGCCCATGTAATCAGCGGTTGCTCTATCCATCCCTTCAGCCGCTGGCGCAACGCCTCGGAAGATATTGCCACCACCCACCACCATCGCCACCTCTACACCCAACTCCGACACTTCTTTAATCTCGGCCACGATACGTTCAATAACAGCACGGTTTATCCCGTAGCTATCATCGCCCATCAGGGCTTCGCCGGAAAGTTTAAGTAGGATGCGTTTGTAGGCGGGAGTAGTCATGGTTTTTTAGCCTTTCTTCATAGAAGCAGCAACAGCAGCTACTTCAGCTGCGTAGTCTTCCACTTTCTTCTCAATACCTTCACCCACGATGAACATCTTGAATGCCGTCACGGTCGCGCCCTTGCTCTTCAGCAATTGCTCGATGGTTTGCTTGCCGTCTTCCGCTTTCACGAATACTTGGCCCAGCAAAGTAACTTCTTTCAAGAACTTCTGCACAGTACCTTCAGCAATCTTTTCCAACATCGCTTCTGGCTTGCCAGACTCTTTAGCTTTCTCTATAGCGATGCGGCGTTCAGTTGCGATGTCCTCTGGATTCACGCCAGACGAATCAACCGACTTAGGCTTGCTTGCAGCGATATGCATCGCCAAGTCTTTACCCAATGTCTCGTCGCCGCCGGTGTAATTCACCATCACACCAATTTTGCTGCCGTGCAGATAAGTCGCCAGCTTGCCCGTCGTGGTGTAGCACTCGAAACGACGCACCGTGATGTTCTCACCCAGCTTCATTACCAAAGCCTTACGCACCTCTTCAACTGAACCCACACCATTCACCAACGCCAGTGCAGCTAACGCTTCTGCATCAGCAGGCGCGCCTTGAGCAACGGTTTGCGCTACGTTTTTAG
>JAGVFD010000083.1 GCA_020057805.1 Sideroxydans sp.
CAGAGCACAGAGCACAGAGCACAGAGCACAGAGCACAGAGCACAGAGCACAGAGCACAGAGCACAGAGCACAGAGCACAGAGCCGCGGGCTCTATTGACTACAGCCTGACCAACAAAGTACCAATCGGTTTGCGCAAAGCGATAGCCGAGAGGAAGAAGATTTTAGTGTTGATCAATCCGCCGTATGCGGAGGCGACAAATTTTGAAAATATTGCCACCGGTTTGGATGCGGAAAATAAAACAGGCGTAGCAAAAACAAAAATTGCGGCCACGATGGGTGATTACGGAAAAGCCAGTAATGAATTATTTACCCAGTTTGTTGCACGTATTGCACTAGAAATTCCTACCGCAACATTGGCAATGTTCAGTACGATGAAATATGTCAACGCACCAAATTTTGAGAAATTTCGTCAAGCTTGGAATGCGGAATATTTGGGCGGGTTCGTTGTTCATAACCAAGCGTTTGATGGGCTTAGTGGGAAATTTCCAATTGGATTTCTTGTTTGGAAAACAAACCAAAATATTAAAACGACAATCATAGAAATTGTTACTGAAGTGTTGGATGCAAATGCACAAGCGATAGGTGAGAAAGTGTTTTACAACCTACCAAATAAATCATTCCTTAATGTTTGGTTAGACCGCCCGAAAGCAAACAAAATATCTGTGTTGCCATTGAAAAATGCGATGTCACCAACGATAACTGTCCCGCGTGTAAAAACTTGGTCAGACGGCGCAATCGCCTATATGTATTGCGGTGTAAATGACTTGCAACATGCAGAACAGCAAACAGTTATTTATTCTTCAGTGTATGGAGGGGGAAATGGTTTTTACATCACGCCAGAAAACTTGTGGCAAGCCGTAGTTATATTTTCTGTACGACGCTTGGTTAAGCCCACTTGGCTCAATGATCGTGACCAATTTCTACAACCAACCACACCCCTCTCCGACGAGTTCAAATCCGATTGTTTAATTTGGATGTTATTCAACCGCTGTCAAAGAACTGCCGGTGCACACGATATCGAATGGAACGATAAGAAATGGTCGCTGGTGAATCACTTCATTCCGTTCACCGAAGAAGAAGTGGGTGCGCCGGGGCGTTTTGAATCTGATTTTATGGTGCAGTATTTGGCCGACAAGTCGCTATCCGCCGAAGCCCTCGCCGTGCTCGATGCAGGCCGCGTGTTGTGGCAAGCCTATTTTGCCCATACCGATGTGCGCACGGTGCGCGATGAGTTGAAACTGAATCGCCCTGATGTGGGGTGGTATCAGATTCGCAATGCGCTGAAGAAGCGCAACGAGAGCGGCGACACCGCACCTATTGATTTCACGCCGTTCGAGGCTGCCTACAAAGCCTTGAGTGACAAGTTGCGCCCGCAGGTGTTTGAATTGGGATTTTTGCGGTAAGGAAAGTCACGTAGGTTAAAATTCATCGCATGAACAAACAGTGAGGTGCGAAATGTTGAATCTTGAAAAATTAAGTCGGACGGAAAAGTTGAGCATGATGGAGGCGATATGGGATGACCTGTCGCATGAGTCCGCACAGCTAGCTTCGCCAGCGTGGCACGCGCAAGCATTGCAAGAAGCAGAACAATCTGTCGCGCAAAATCAGGCTGGCTTTGTTGCTTGGGATGCCGCTAAAAAAGCACTTCGGGATGCGCCTCAATGAAGATTGAAATTCTGACTGTTGCGATGAGCGATATTCAGTATGGGCAACGGTTTTATGAGCGGCAGCAAGAAGGTTTAGGCGCTTACTTTCTTGACTCGCTATTTTCAGATATTGATGCATTGCTGCTTTATGCGGGCGTCCATCTGCAAATCTTTGGTTATTACCGCGCACTTTCCAAACGTTTTCCTTACGCAATCTATTACCGCATGAATGGCCAAACTATTCAGGTATGGCGAGTTTTGGATTGCCGTCAAAAACCATCACGCACGGTCAGTGCGCTTCGCTCATAAGGCTTTGGTTGCGCCCCTAAATAAAAGCCGTTATATTCCTGTCCATGCACTTCTCTAGACACATCTCGCAATCGCATTCCACCTTCAGCCTGCTTGCTGCGCTGAAGCTGCGCTCGCGCGCAAACTAAACCCACCCCATTAGTTTCAAAGTAGGCGGCTCGGTTGGTGTGAGCCGTGGAAAACAATTGTTTTTGGAGTAAAAAAATGACCGACAAAATAATCATATTTGACACAACGTTGCGCGATGGCGAGCAAAGCCCTGGCGCGTCCATGACTAAAGAAGAGAAGTTACGCATTGCGCGCCAGTTAGAAAAATTGGGCGTGGATGTGATCGAGGCGGGTTTTGCGGCAGCTAGCCCGGGTGATGCCGATTCGATTCAAAGTATCGCCCGCGTGATTGAGCGTTCGACGGTTTGTTCATTAGCTCGCGCCAGTGAGAAGGATGTGCGCGCGGCAGGTGAGGCCATCAAGCCCGCCAAGCATGGACGCATTCACACTTTCATTGCGACCTCGCCGATTCACATGCAGCACAAGTTGCGTATGCAGCCAGATGAGGTGGTGGCACGTGCGGTGCAAGCGGTGAAATGGGCGTTGGAATACACCGATGATGTGGAATTCTCTGCGGAGGATGCGGTGCGTTCGGAGATGCCTTTCTTGGTGCGTATTTTTGATGAGGTGATTAAGGCGGGGGCGAAGACGCTGAACGTGCCCGACACCGTGGGTTACAGCATTCCCTTTTTATGGGGTGAACGCTTCAAGCAGTTGATTGCGACTGTGCCCAATTCAGACAAAGTGATTTGGTCAACGCATTGCCATAATGACTTGGGCATGGCCTCGGCCAATTCCTTGGCGGCGGTGATGAACGGTGCGCGTCAAGTGGAATGCACGATTAACGGCTTGGGCGAACGTGCGGGTAATGCGGCGTTGGAAGAGGTGGTGATGGCGATTAAAACGCGTCGCGACATCTTTACTTTTGACACTAACATCGACACCACACAAATCGTGCCGACCTCGAAGTTGGTGTCGAGCATTACGGGTTACCCCGTGCAGCCCAACAAATCCATCGTGGGGGCGAATGCCTTTGCACATGAGTCTGGCATTCATCAAGACGGCGTGTTGAAGCATCGTGAAACTTACGAAATCATGCGTGCTGAAGATGTGGGTTGGGGCGCGAACAAGATGGTGATGGGTAAGCATTCGGGGCGTGCTGCGTTCCGTGCGCGTTTGCAAGAATTGGGCATCGTGTTGGAAGGCGAAGAAGCGTTGAACGAAGTGTTTGCGCGTTTCAAAACGTTGGCGGACAAAAA
>JAGVFD010000188.1 GCA_020057805.1 Sideroxydans sp.
AGTTCCGAAGGTAGTCAGGTCACATTGTTCAGTTATTTCCTGCTGCTGAATCTGTTCATCATCAGCGTGAACTGGTTCAAAGGGTGGCGTGAACTCAATATGTCTGGCTTCTTTTTTACGTTGGTGATCGGTATGGGCTGGGCGTTCCGTTCCTATCAGCCGAGTGACTTTCCAGTGTCGGAAACTTTTCTGATTCTGTTCTTCCTGCTCTATTCCGCCACACCCGTATTGTTCAATCTGTTCAATGCGCCAGGTCGTCTGAGTTGGGGAGACGGCATGTTGTTGTACGGCACACCCCTTGCCGCTGCCGCTTTGCAAAATCATTTGTTGTTGGGGCAAAGCATGACGCTGGCGTGGAATGCCTGTGCCGTCGGCTTTTATTATTTGTTGCTATGGTGGTTCATCAATAACAAGCCCAATGCAGAAACAGTGTGGCTAGAAAAAAGTCTGCTTGGTATCGCCATCGGTTTTTTCACCTTGGCAATTCCGCTGGCATTCGATGCACAACTCACTGCCGCCTTCTGGACGTTGGAAGGGTTTGGCGTGTTGTATCTGGGCGTCAAACAAAATCGTTTTCTCGCGCGCCTTTCCGGCTCGGCATTGCAGATATTGGCGGGCGTTTATTTCTTCGCGCACCTGCATGAGTTAGCGCGTGCACTACCTGTCTTCAACGATTTTTATGTGGGATGTTTGATTGTGGTCAGCGCCGCTTTCGCCAGCGCCTTGCTACTACACCATACAGCTGCAACTCCTGCCAACACTGAAAAAACGGTTAGCTTTGCGGCACATTTCAACACCGTCGAATTCGCACGACCTTTTCTGTATTGGGGCGTGCTGTGGTGGTTTGCGAGTGGCTTCGCCGAGATTGAACGCTTCGCACCCTACGCATACAAAATGGCAGAGGGACTGGGCTTGTGTTTGATGAGTTTTGTGTTCTTGGAATGGTTGGGCACACGCCACAAGTGGCATGCCATGCGTCAACTTTCCGCGTTGCTGATGTTCGTTATTTTGATTGCCGCCTTCAACACTCATCAACAATATGGACATGCGCTGGCAGGCATGATGTCGCTGTTGATACCGCTGGCATTGTTGATGGAATACAGCCTGCTGTATCGACATGAACGTGATGCCGTTCCCGCAATCTATGCGCTACGCCATGCTTTGGGATACTGGTTCTTGCTGCTATTGGTCGCAAGCGAGTTGGCTTGGATAGCCCAACAACTGGTGCCCAATAATTCATTGTGGTCGTGGTTGGCATGGGGTGCTGCGGCTGCGCTGGGTATCTTAATTTCGTTGCGCGGCTTGCGCAGCCAACGCTGGCCTTTCGCTTCACACAGCACGCTCTATCTCAACACATTGCAAGCCCCCGTGGCATTGCTGTTGTCGTTATGGCTGGTGTATGGCAATTTGAATTTTTCGGGTGAAGGTAGCGGCTTGCTTTATCTGCCCATTCTCAATCCTTTCGATTTAATACAGCTGCTGGCGCTGGTTGCGATTTGGAAATGGTTGCGTGTTGCGCAAACCAGCCTGTTGCCCGCACTGTACGGCATGGCTTTTCTGTGGGTCAGCATGGAGGCCGCGCGCCTTACTCATCATTGGGGAGGCATCGCATTCGATGCGTCAACGCTGATGGCTTCCTCGATGCTGCAAGCCAGCCTCTCGCTTTTATGGACCGCCATTGCCATGAGTTTGATGGTGTATGCCTCGCAGAAAAAACAACGCACACTTTGGTTCAGCGGATTTGGCTTGCTGTCCATCGTTGGTATCAAGTTGATGCTGGTGGATTTATCGAACAAAGGGACGATGCTTTGGACAGTGTCGTTGATTGGTATCGCGCTACTCATCATTGCGGCCAGCTATTTTTCACCCGCACCACCAAAAGCATTAAAAGAATAACGGGAGCCACAGCGTAGCAGTCGATGGCAAGCGCAATGCCGCTGTTTATTTAACAAGCCCTTCAGGGCATTTCTAATAATTCAAAGTTCTAAGCAAGACAAGGCACGAACGAAAACGTAAGTTTCAATGCGGACTAAGGAAGCTCTGATTAAGTCCCCTCTCCCTTTGGGAGAGGGAGTTAAAAACACTTAATCAGAGGTTCCCTAACCTTTAGGTTACGTAGCAACTAAAAATTGCTCGCTTCGGCTGATGTTTCACCATAAAAAAACCCACCGGACAAAGGTGGGTTAGTCGGTCAGATCAGTCTAGGGTGTGGCTCACGCACTCACCGCACGCATTCTGTCAATTTTCTCGACAACAGATTGATAGAGATCATGGTCAGAATCGGGGTTGTTGCGGTCTGGATGGTGAGCACTACGAATCTTTCTCAGTTGAGTCATACAGTCTGGCAGGTCATGTACCTTGGTCACTCGGTCACCGTTTTTAACCATCACGCGCTGAAGTTCAGCCTCTGCGCCTTCGCGTGTGTCATATAACTTCTTGCTACCCAGACGCCAACCATCCTGGTTTTTGCGTGGAGATTGATTTTCTTTACCATCAAACCAGATCCATCTGCCGCTATCAGCATCCTGTTCAAAATGAATGACGGTGATGGTGTAGGTGTGAACGGGCGGCTCAATTTCCTTGGCGAATAGATTGATGATCTTGGCGGCAGTCCCCACTGTCGCAAGGTAATACGCACCTGCCTCATGCGGGCAAAATGCGCTGCTGTGCGTGGGCTCGGGTTTGCTATCGTTACTTGATGAATTCATTTCAGCCATACGGCTAAGTGCTTTGCGTTGTGCGTTTGTCACAGGTATTGCTCCATATATTAGTTGAAACTCACAGTTATCCCCTCACTGAAGAAATCTCCTGCTGGTCAGTTTCGCACTTGGTAGACGATTTGAATCGCCACCAAGCGCTACGTGGCATTTCAGTGACAGAAATAAAAACGGGCTAGATCTATTAAGATCTAACCCGTTGACTAACTGGTGCGCCGGAAGAGATTCGAACTCCTGACCCCTTGGTTCGTAGCCAAGTACTCTATCCAGCTGAGCTACCGGCGCATTTTTTGTTGCTGTACTACGGTTAAAACTTTACGACTTGGCGGAGAAGGAGGGATTCGAACCCTCGATACGAGTTTTGTTCGTATGCGCCCTTAGCAGGGGCGTGCCTTCGACCACTCGGCCACCTCTCCGAAGGCCGCGAATGATACTGATTCAAGGCACTTCGGTCAAACGATTTGTGTTTATTCTTGCTCTAGGTTGAATGCTTTGTGCAAAACACGCACTGCAAGCTCTAGATATTTCTCGTCAATGACTACGGAAATTTTAATTTCAGAGGTGGAAATCATTTGAATGTTGATGCCCTCTTCCGCCAAGGTACGGAACATTTTACTCGCGATGCCTACGTGCGAACGCATTCCCACGCCCACCACCGACACTTTAGCGGCCTTATTATCGCCCATCACATCACGCGCACCGATGTGTGGTTGCACTTGGTTCTTCAGTATCTCCATCGCTTTGGTGAATTCGTTGCGATGCACGGTGAAGGAGAAATCGGTCGTGCCATCTACGCCCATGTTTTGAATAATCATGTCCACGTCGATATTGGCATCACTCACTGGGCCTAGAATTTGGTAGGCGATACCAGGCTTATCGGGTACGCCAATAACGGTAATTTTTGCTTCATCGCGATTGAATGCGATCCCTGAAATGATGGCTTGTTCCATTTTATTTTCATCCTCAAACGTAATCAGCGTACCTTCGCCCTCTTCGGCAAAACTAGACAACACGCGCAATTTAACTTTGTATTTTCCAGCAAATTCCACCGAGCGGATCTGCAACACTTTAGAGCCTAGACTGGCCATTTCCAGCATCTCTTCAAAGGTGATGCTCTTCAAGCGACGTGCTTCGGGCACCATGCGCGGGTCAGTGGTGTAGACCCCATCCACATCGGTATAAATCTGGCACTCATCGGCACGCAAGGCCGCTGCAATCGCCACACCCGTGGTGTCTGAACCGCCGCGCCCCAGCGTGGTGATGTTGCCTTCTGCATCCATGCCTTGGAACCCAGCAACCACCACCACGTTGCCATTCGACAAGTCGGTGCGAATGCTTTGCTCGTCAATACTCACGATGCGCGCTTTGGTGAACGCACTATCGGTCAGAATTTTGACTTGCGCGCCGGTGTAACTTTTCGCCTCCACGCCGATGTCTTTCAACGCCATCGCCAATAAGCCAATGGTCACTTGCTCACCGGTCGAAATAATCACATCTAACTCGCGCGGATCAGGATGCGCCTGCATCTCCTTAGCCAGTGCGATGAGGCGATTGGTTTCACCACTCATGGCGGATAGCACCACCACCACTTGATGGCCTTGAGCCTTGTATTTAGCGACGCGACGCGCAACGTTTTTAATGCGCTCTGGACTGCCGACGGAAGTACCGCCGTATTTCTGAACAATCAATGCCACGATAGTATCCGTGTGGTTAAAAAGTGGGCGGCATTCTACCCGAACTGTTATCAAAAGATAACTACCCCTCTGCTACACTCATCCCTACCTAATTGCCACCCCCGACCATGAGCAAAATCATCCAACGCCCATTCTCCCACGACATCGCCACGCAACTTGAGCGGAGTGGTTTAACGCCCGTTCTATCGCGTATTTATGCAGCGCGCGGCATTACCACCCCCACCCAACTCGACGCCGATATTCAGCGACTGCTCCCCTTTAAGTTGATGAAAAATACGGAAGCCATGGCACGCTTATTAGCAGATGCCATCGCCAACCATCAAATCATCCTCATCGTGGCGGACTACGATGCCGATGGCGCAACCGCCTGCGCGGTGGGCTTACGCGGACTAAGCGCGCTGGGAGCACAGGTGAATTTCATCGTACCCAATCGCTTTGAATATGGTTACGGACTTACCCCTGAAATTGTGCGGCTCGCAGCGCAATCCAAACCCGACATTATTCTCACCGTAGATAACGGCATCGCCAGTGTAGAGGGTGTGGAAGAAGCCCATCGCCTCGGCATTCAAGTATTGATTACCGACCATCATCTGCCCAGTGACACCCTGCCCAATGCACAGTGCATCGTGAATCCAAATCAACCCGGCTGTGACTTTCCGAGTAAAAATTTAGCCGGTGTGGGCGTAATGTTTTATGTGCTGATGGCCTTGCGCGCCGAGATGCGTGCGCGTGGTGCCTTTGCCACCCATCCCGAACCCAATCTAGGTAGCTTGCTCGATCTCGTTGCGCTGGGCACGGTGGCCGACGTGGTGAAGTTGGATGACAACAATCGCATCCTGGTGCATCAAGGCTTGCAACGCATTCGTGCGGGGCGCGGCAGTGCAGGCATTCAAGCCTTGTTGCGTCTCACGCGCCGTCCCGCCGCACAAACCACGTCCTACGAAATGGGTTTCATTGTGGGTCCTCGCTTAAACGCGGCGGGGCGTTTAGAAGACATGAGCCTAGGCATACGTTGCCTTATTTCAGATGACGCGACGGAATCCAACACGATTGCCGCGCAGCTTGATGCACTCAACCACGAGCGGCGCAGCATCGAAACGGACATGCAGGACAGTGCGTTAGCGGCACTCAATTTATTTAATCCGACAGATAGCTATTCGCTGTCACTGTTTAATGAAGACTGGCATCAAGGCGTCATCGGCATTCTCGCCTCGCGCCTTAAAGATAAATTTCATCGCCCCGTGATTGCCTTCGCTCATGCGCAAACAGGCGAGATAAAAGGATCAGGCAGAAGCATCCCCGGACTGCATTTGCGCGATGCGCTGGACTTGGTTTCCAAACGCCATCCGCAGTTAATTCTTAAATTTGGCGGACACGCGATGGCCGCCGGATTAAGCATTCGTGAAACGGATTTAGCGCCCTTTCGCCAAGCGTTTGAAAAGGTATGCAGCGAATGGTTGGATGCCGATGCGCTGGTTAAAAGCATCGCCACGGATGGCGTACTTCAGCCCACTGAATTTTCTTTGGAACTGGCGCGTGAACTACAACAACAAGTGTGGGGACAGGGCTTTGCAGAACCCTTGTTTGAGGGCGATTTTGAAGTCGAATCACAACGCGTGGTGGGCGAAAAACATCTCAAATTAAAACTTCACTCGGCAGCAGGTAGCGTGGAAGCCATTTACTTTTTCTCCAACGAACCCGTCGCCGATCACATTCATGCGGTGTTTAGTTTGAGTATCAACGAATACAATGGCAAACAGACGCTACAACTCATCGTTAGACAATGTACGTGAGGTGATGAAATGGACAGCATCGACGCTCTTCCCCAATTCTTAACCAGCCTCGCCATTGGCTTGCTCATTGGCTTGGAGCGAGAACTCAATCCTTCTGCCAAAGCGGGCTTGCGCACCTTCGCTTTAGTTTCATTGCTAGGCACGCTGCTTGCCCTCATCGCCGAAAAAAGTGGCTCTCCTTGGATATTGGCTGCTGGGCTTATCTGCATCGCAGGCATGATTGTCGCGTCCTATCTCGCTTCTCCTGCTGGAAACAACGACCCCGGCACCACCACGGTGACGGCTTTACTCATTGCTTATGCACTGGGTGTGTTGGTATGGATGGGCTATTCCAAACTCGCTGTCATGCTGGCCATTGCCACCACCACCTTGCTTTA
>JAGVFD010000185.1 GCA_020057805.1 Sideroxydans sp.
CTGTCACGCCATTTTTTATACCCCAGCAATGCAACCAGCATCAATACAAAAGCAGCTAATGCGATTAACAATTTATCGCGATAGCGCTCTAATTCACCCACCCAATTGTCGGACTTAATCGCCACTTGAGGTGGCGACACAACGCGCTCATTCTGTTCCGCTTCGCTTGGTGTAACTTCACTCGCCACCACCGCTAGTACGGGCAAGATGCCCGCTACAGCAACTTCACTTTTCACACTATTCACATCGGCAACTACGGCAGAGGCAACAGGCTGGCCTAATTTCAATTTCAGACGTGTCACCAGCGCTTCCATTTCGCTGATTTGGTCTTTCATTTCTTTAATCGACTTCTCTTTGGCAATCAACTCCTCTTGTAAGGCGTCGCCCATTTTTAACGAATCGCCAAACGCAGCCAAATTGGCTGAATCCGATTGAGAAATCGACAAGTTTGGTTTGCGATTTGCCCCCATACCGTTATTGCTTAAGGTCAGCGCAGTGGAAAAAGTGAGCGCCAATTGCCCATCCGAACGGTTGGTGCGCTTTGAATAATTGCCAGTCGTTCGCTTTGTTTTAGAAGCCAACCTTCTCGGGGCAGGATTTACTTTAGGGGGTAATGCTGCGGTAGGTTTCTTAACCACTGCGGGGAGCTGTTCAGACGCAGATAGCCCAGGGACAAGCTCTAATTTTCGGACTGTTGGCACTTCAACTGCGGGGGCATTCACTGGCGGTGTAACTTCTGGTGCGCGCTGGGCACTGGCTACCACATCCGCTTCTGGCGGCGCAAATGCGGCGGGATCGAGCAGAATGGTGTAGCCCTTAAAAATAGTTCCCGTTGTGTTTGAACTAGAAACTTCAATGAGTAAATTGAGGAAGGGATCTTCAATCGGGGTGCGGCTGGTAACCAATAAAACGGGAGCAGAGCGGTATTCAGACAACTTGAATTCAAAATTCTGCCCCGAGGGAAACAGCAGGTCATTTTTTGCGTACATCTGCGCACTCGCCAGATGCAACTTAACTTCTTCCAACTCGCTCGGATGGAACTCCAAAAGCTCAATTTTTGCTTTCAAGCGTTCACCCAAGTGACTCTCCACTTGAATGTCGCCCAGCCCTATCGCGACAGCGCTTTGCGCAAACACAGCAAGCAATGCGACACAACAAAGACTATTGATTTTTATAATGAAATTAGTCATTTCCCCTAGGTGCCACCCCTTAAACAGTAGGTATTTTCACCCACCTAAACAATCTCCAAATAATACAGTATGTTGCCTATTCTAGTAGAACTTACCATGTTACTTACAGACACTTGCAAGCCTCTTTTTTCAATTCGTGACATTTAAGCCTTTCAACACTCCGTCTTCTGTGAATATCAAATACGCTTTGTTAAAGCGCCTGATTTTGCTACATTCCCCATTCACTCCATCCAACCCATACTCCACATCATGTCTAACGCCGATCCTGTAGAGCTCGAAAAATTCTCACAACTTGCGCATAAATGGTGGGACCCTCAAAGTGAATTCAGACCCCTTCACGAAATCAACCCATTGCGTTTAGCTTATATCAATCAAATATCCCCTTTGGCTAGCAAACGCGTGCTGGATGTTGGGTGCGGTGGAGGAATTCTAGCGGAGAGTATGGCGGCTATAGGCGCCGATGTGATGGGAATTGACCTCGCTAATCGCTCTTTACAGGTGGCCAAATTGCATTTGCTGGAAAGCGGTCAAAAGGTGGAATACCGCAATATCACGGTAGAGGCTTTGGCCGAAGAACGCCCTGCGAGCTTTGATGTGGTGACCTGCATGGAAATGCTGGAACACGTGCCTGATCCCGCCGCCATCGTCGCCGCCTGCGCCAAGCTAGTGAAGCCCAACGGCCACGTATATTTTTCTACGCTTAACCGCAACCCCAAGTCCTACCTGTTCGCCATCATCGGCGCTGAATATGTGCTCAATCTTTTGCCACGCGGCACACATGATTTCGCTAAATTCATCAAACCTTCCGAACTGGCGCAATGGAGCCGCAATGCAGGATTAAATGTGAATGACGTAACTGGCATAAGCTACAACCCACTGAATAAATCCTATTCACTTGGACGCGACAGCAGCGTCAATTATGTAGTGGCGTGTCGCCGTGATTGAAGCCGTTCTATTCGACCTTGACGGCACGTTTGCCGATACCGCGCCCGATTTAGGTGCGGCACTGAATCATGTTTTAACGCTGCGTGGTGTACCTGCACTACCGCTTTCCACCATCCGCCCCCAAGCCTCGCACGGCTCACCTGGTCTACTTAAGTTAGGGCTGGGCATCGAAGCGGGCACACCAGAATATGAAGCGTTACGCGATGTTTTTCTGAAGTATTACGAAACGCATATCTGCGACCACACCAAACTTTTCGCGGGCATGGCGGCGCTTATCGCCGAGCTGGATGAGCGTGACTTACCGTGGGGCATCGTCACCAACAAGCCGCATCGGTACACCGTTCCACTCATGGAAAAATTAGGCTATGCCAAGCGCGCCGCCTGCCTTGTCAGTGGCGACACCTGCGAACATGCCAAACCCCACGCCATGCCATTGCTGCACGCGGCAACACTCATGGGCGTCAACCACACGCGTTGTCTGTATCTGGGGGATGATTTACGTGACATGCAAGCAGCACAAGCGGCGGGCATGATTGGCATCATTGCCAGTTATGGCTACGTGGACGCCAGCTCTAACACATGGCCTGCGGTGGGAAGCATCCAAACTCCATTTGCCCTCCTGCGCTACCTTTCCCTTTAGCCCACACCCTTCCCTTTCTTGCAAAATCACAAGCGCGTTCAATGCTACAATCCGCACCGCTGGTAACACACTATCGAACCGGGGATGACATGGCTTCGACGTGGGCTACAAAGCAGTGTAGGGCATACCGAGGACCCGCAACCTCGTAAATCAGCTGGAAAACCAATAGTCGCAAACGACGAAAAGTACTCTCTAGCCGCTTAACCGGTTAGACCTCACACCCTGCTGTCCATGGAGGGCCTCAAGGCCGCAATGCCGCGATGAGTGAGGTCATCTACATGGAATCGTGTCGTGCAGGGTCACTTTGTACGAAGCTAAAACTAAGGTGGCTCGTCCTGTAGCAGCCTGTCGGTTGGCGTCTGCGGGATAAAATTAAATAACTAGACTAAGTATGTAGAACTGCCTGTAGAGGGCTTGCGGACGGGGGTTCAATTCCCCCCATCTCCACCAACAAACAAAAACGACACCCTTGTGGTGTCGTTTTTGTTTGTTGAATTGAAATCGCGGGAATTGAATCACCGTCCGGCACGGACGGGGGGCGAAGGACGTTAAGCCAACAGCACCTGCGTGCTGTTGGTAGTCCGTAGCGGTATTCGCATGCAGGCGAATGCGCGGCCTGCAAGGCCAATCCCCCAACAAAAAAAGAGCTCGTCCGCAAGGACGGGCTCTTCAAAAACTTCTTCG
>JAGVFD010000128.1 GCA_020057805.1 Sideroxydans sp.
ATGAAAGCAAACATTATGCGAAGAAGTCTCATATATTTTCACCTTTAAATAACAGCATCGTTTAAGCCCCTTTTTCGTCGAAAAGTTTTTAGGGCGGAAACCCCTAAAAAAATCTTGATTGAACAACTGTTACCTCATGGAACTAAAGGAATCAACTTCGAATAATTTTTCGCGCCACTTGTTTCTGCCCCTAATCCTAGCCCGCTCCACCTCCAGCTCCAAGCAGAAATTTGGCCTATATATTTTCGATGCCTATCTCACCAAGGAATCACCACCCCGTCATTGCCAATGAATTTTCCTGTATCTGCTGGGGTGAGGCCGGCTATGACTTTGCGCATGTCGCCCACACTTTGTTCGACTGTGATCATGGCATTGGGGCCGCCCATGTCGGTCTTGACCCAGCCGGGGTTGAAGGCGACGGAGGTGATGCCTTTTTCTTTCAGGTCAACGGCTAGACTTTTGACGACCATGTTGGCTGCCGCTTTGCTGCTGCGATACAGATAGCTACCGCCGCTGCCGTTGTCGTCGATGCTGCCCATCTGGCTAGTGATGGTGACGATGAGTTTGAGTTTGCTGCGCGTGATCTGCTGGACGAACGCTTCGACAATCTTGAGCGGAGCCATAGTGTTGATGATGAATGCATCCATCCATTCGGCATAGTCGGTATGACCAAAGCCGCGTTTGTCCGCAGCCGGATAGACGCCAGCATTGTTGATGAGCAGGTCTATCGATTCATTGGACAGCATGCGCGCCAGTTGTTCGATCTGCGCATGTTCGGTAACGGTCAAGGGATGGAGTTTGATGAGGTCGGGATAACGCGCCGCCAGTTTGTTGAGCGCGTCCGCTTTGCTGGGTTCGCGGCAACAAGCCAGAACACGCCAGCCATCGGCTACGTATTGTTTGCAAAATTCCAAGCCAATGCCTCGGTTGGCGCCTGTGATGAGTAGTGTTTTCATGATTGGTCTGGGTTGCCCAATATATGCGAGCGAGTTCTAAATATTTTATGCCGCAATCGGCATCATCAGCTCTAGTTGGTCATTGATTGCGCTACGTGCCTCGCGCAATTCGTATTCATCCTGCAAGCCCATCCAAAATTGCACAGAGTTGCCGAACACTTTGGCAAGGCGCAAGGCGGTGTCCGCCGTGATACCACGCTTGCCCAGTACGATTTCATTGATGCGTCGTGGTGGTACACCAATCGAAGTGGCTAGTTTGGTTTGGCTTATTTGCATGGGTAGTAAGAATTCTTCAAGGAGAATCTCGCCGGGGTGAATGTTGTTTAATTTGTTCATAATCAGGGGCGATGAAAAATAACCCCGCATTCGTTGCATTTCCAGGACGCTTGCCAACGCATATACAAGCCTGGCCAGAATTTTGAATTGAATTGGTACGCTTTATATCCGAGGAAGCCTGAGCTCATCAGGGTGAGCACGCCAAAAACGATCGTTTCACCCCCATTTGCTAATAACAGCAGGCTGATAAAGATGCCGATACCCGGCCATTTGAGCGATCTTTTTGTCGGTGGCACTTCTGTTGGCAGAGCTGCATCAAAGCTATCTTGAAGACGCTGTGTGTTGTTTGAGCCGCATTTGCTGCATTCCATTGAGCATTTCCTGATTAATTAAATTACGCCGAAGACAATTATTAAGCCGTTAGGCGTTTTAATACTTCACCCCAAAACTTGTCGCTCTTATTTTTTCCAAAGGAGTTTTCAATGACGGTGCGGCATTGGTCTACTTGTTTGGCGAATTCTTCCATGCTGCGTGCTTGCTCTAGGCGCACACAAAGTTGATCACCACCAGGGCCGAGTATGTCGAGAACGAGTGCGGATACTCCATGAATGAGTTGCTGTGAGGGGACTTTGACGGTTGATTCGGAAGCGGTTGATGCATTGATTTTGATGAAACCTTCTTCGATGAGCATTTTGAGGAATGCGGCAGAATCGCCTAGCACCGCTGTATTTTCTAACAGTTGCTCTGCGCTGGTTTTGCCATCCACCATCACAAGCAGGCTGCGAACGCGCGATGGCAAGTGAAACGTGCGGTTCGCCATTTCTTCATTACCTTTTTCGGTCTTAACGTAGATAGATTGCATGCTCATCACTCCTCGTACTGATTTTTAATTTATAACTTCTGCGCCAGCCTAATTTAGGGGGCTGGCTCGCCCTGTTTCTTCACTTAAGCCAACTACAGCCCGCTCAACACTTTGACGTGCGACATGGCGCTGCGCCCTAGTGCGTGCAGTTCATAGCCACCTTCCAGCACAGAGACGATGCGCGATTTTGCGTATTTTCCTGCGATGCGTTTAAGTTCTTCGGTGACCCATGCATAGTCCGCTTCAACTAGGCGCATAGAACCCATGTCGTCTTCACGGTGGGCATCAAAGCCGGCAGAGATGAAGATGAATTCGGGCTGAAATTTTTCGAGTGCAGGTAGCCAATGTTCCGTGACGGCGGTGCGAAATTCGTCTCCACCCGTGCCCGCTTTGAGGGGGACGTTGATGATGTGTTCGTTGCTGCTGTCTGCGCCGCAGTAGGGATAGAACGGATGCTGGAAGGTGGAACACAGCATAACGCGTGGGTCGTTGCGAAAAATATCTTCGGTACCGTTGCCATGATGCACGTCGAAATCGGCGATGGCGACGCGGCTTAATCCGTGCGCAGCCAAGGCATGTGCTGCACCAACAGCCACATTATTGAAGATGCAAAAACCCATCGCTTGCGCGTGTTCAGCATGGTGACCGGGAGGGCGGATGTTGCAAAAAGCATTTTCCACTTGCTGTGCCATCACGCTATCCACCGCCATGACCACCGCCCCTGCGGCGCGCAGGGCGGCGGGATGGGTGAACGGATTCATCGTCGTGTCGCCATCCAAATTCACCATGCCTTGTTGCGGCGCTTGGGCGGCGATGCCATC
>JAGVFD010000134.1 GCA_020057805.1 Sideroxydans sp.
AGTGCCTTACGCGAACAAGTCGCCAGTGAAATTGATGCCGACATGCAAACTTTTGGTGATGAGCGCCGCACCTTGATTCAAGAATCGCAACGCGCCGCCCCCGTCAATACGGTGGTGGATGAACCCGTCACCGTGCTCATCTCCAAGAAACATTGGGGACGCACGCGCCAAGGACACGGCCTAGATCTTTCCAACTTGCCGTTCAAAGATGGGGATGGATTGCTCGCCAAGTTCGAATGCCGCACCACCGACCATTGCATCGTCATCTGCGACAACGGCCGCGCATGTAGCATCCCTATCGCACAATTCCCGTCTGGACGTGGCGACGGCGTACCGCTTGCTACCCTCATTGAACTTGCCAGCGGCGCGAAAATTGCGCACGTCATCTGTGGCAAAGCAGAACAAGCCGTGCTCATCTCCACCGCAGCGGGCTATGGTTTTACCGCCACCTTGGGTGACATGGTGGGCCGCAACAAAGCCGGCAAACAATTCATCAGTGTGGAAAAAGAAGCCATCCTGCCGCCCGTTCCCTACACCGCAACGGCACAATCCGTTGTGGCGGCAGCATCCAGCGATGGCCGATTGCTGGTGTTCTTATTGAGCGAGATGAAACAGCTACAAAGCGGTGGCAAGGGTGTGATTGTGATGGGGTTAGCGGAAGGTGCAGAACTCGTCGCGACTAGCGTTATTAGCCAAGCCAAGGTAGAAGTCAGTGGTACAACGGGCTCGCGCGAACACACCATCAAACTGTCGGGTGAAAACTTGCAGAGTTATTTTGGCAAGCGTGCGCGAGGCGGTAAATCCTTAGCTACTAAATTCAAGCCCAGCAGATTTATACTGACTTTGGTATAGAGAATGGTGGGAGGTACAAGTTTCGAACTTGTGACCTGTCGCGTGTGAGGCGACCGCTCTACCCCTGAGCTAACCTCCCAATTTGAGGGCGCGGATTTAATCATAGTGCTCTCAAATCGGTCAATTTCTTTATTGCGGCAAACCTTCTGACGTAAAATGCGCGCCTTCGAAATTGGCCTCCATGCCTCCTCATTTAGAAAGTATCCGCATGACTGTTCGTACTCGATTCGCTCCAAGCCCCACGGGTTATCTTCACATCGGCGGCGCGCGCACCGCTCTCTTCTCTTGGGCTTACGCACGCAAGCATGGCGGCATTTTTATTTTGCGTATCGAAGACACCGACCTTGAGCGTTCCACACCCGAAGCGGTGCAAGCGATTTTGGATGGCATGAATTGGCTGGAATTGAATTACGACGAAGGCCCGTTCTATCAAATGCAGCGTATGCCGCGCTACAAAGAAGTGATTCAAAAAATGTTAGCCGATGGAACAGCCTACTACTGCTACACCTCGCCCGCCGAATTGGATGCCTTGCGCGAAGCTCAACGTGCTCGCGGTGAAAAGCCGCGTTACGACGGCAGATGGCGTCCTGAAGTAGGCAAAACATTGCCCGCCATTCCCGCTGACATTAGCCCTGTTGTGCGTTTCAAAAATCCAAGTGACGGCGTTGTAGCGTGGAAAGATATGGTCAAAGGTGACATCGAATTTAGCAATGCCGAACTCGACGACCTCATCATTGCCCGATCTGAAGGTACACCCACTTATAACTTCTGTGTCGTGGTAGATGATTGGGATATGGGCATCACCCAAGTGATTCGCGGGGATGATCACGTGAACAACACGCCACGCCAAATCAACATCCTTAAAGCACTGGGGGCGACTGTGCCCAACTACGCACACCTCTCCATGATTCTGGGTGACGATGGCGCGAAGCTGTCCAAGCGTCATGGTGCGGTCAGTGTGATGCAGTACGATGAAGAAGGCTATCTACGCGAAGCCGTCATCAACTACCTCGCACGCCTGGGTTGGTCACATGGGGATGATGAAGTGTTCTCGGTCGAGCAATTCTGCGCATGGTTCGACCTCGACCACATCACGCCATCGGCTGCGCAATTCAACACCGAGAAGTTGCGTTGGATGAACAATCTTTACATGAAGCAAATGGACAATGTTGAACTCGCTGTCCGAGTGCTTCCACGTATTGAAGCGCGCGGCATTAAAGTCACAGATACGCCTTCACTCGCAGCGATTGTGGGCTTATATAAAGAGCGCGTCTCCACCTTGAATGAACTCGCCACTGCCGCCGAAATTTTCTACACCGATGTCACCCCGGAAGCCGCTTTGCTGGATGCGCAACTCACAGCGGAAGCCATGCCTGCGGTGCAAGATTTCGCTACGAAAATCGCCACGGTCGCATGGGAAGCGAGCGCCATTAGTGCCACGATAAAAGAAGTCATCACCCAACATAATTTGAAAATGCCCAAGCTCGCCATGCCCTTGCGCGTGATTTTGACAGGCCAAGCGCAAGCCCCTTCTGTGGATGCTTTAGTGGTTTTATTCACACGTGAAATGGTGTTAGCACGCATCGAAAAATGTCTCTCTAAAAAAACTTGATGAGTTGCTTTACAAGGTCTGATGTCGTCACTATAATGCGCGCTCTTTTCGGGGGCACCCTGGTGGTATAGCTCAGCTGGGAGAGCGCTTGCATGGCATGCAAGA
>JAGVFD010000109.1 GCA_020057805.1 Sideroxydans sp.
GGCGACCCCCTGCAATTTGTGCTGACAGGGCCAAACTTGGCGGAAGTCGGCAGACTATCAGGCGAGTTGCAACGCAAAGTTGCGAAAGAAGTGCCGGGCATTGGGCGCGTCGATTTGGATATGCAACTCGATTTGCCCGAACTCGTGGTCAAAGTAAATCGAGACAAAGCAGCGGCGCTCGGATTGTCGTCGCAAGATGTGGCAACGGCGGTCAACATCATGAGTGGGGGCGTAGATGTAGCGCAATACAACGACGATCCGGGCGATGGTCAGCGCTACTACATTCGACTTAAAGCGGGGGATGGCGTGCTCAACAAACCTGAAGATTTACGCCGTCTCTACGTGCGCGCCAAAGACGGCAGCATGGTGCGTCTAGACAGTGTCGCCACCTTTGAACGCAAGCTCGCCGCAGCGGTGGTGGGGCGTTACGACATGAATTATTCCGCCACTTTTTACGCCACGCCGACCATGGCATTAGGCGAGGCCACGCAGAAATTACAACAAGTCGCTGATGCCACCTTGCCAGCGGGCTATCGCATTCAACTGATTGGACAAGCCGCCGAATTTGGCAAGACCGTGGGCTATATGATTTTTGCGTTCGGCCTCGCCATCGTATTGCTGTACATGGTGCTCGCCAGTCAGTTCAACTCCTTTGTGCAGCCCTTCATCATCATGGTGGCGCAACCGCTCGCCATCATCGGTGGCGTGGCTGCTCTCTGGCTCACTGGCACCACATTGAACATCTACTCCATGATTGGCTTGGTATTGCTAGTTGGCCTCGTGGCGAAAAATTCCATCCTGCTCATTGACCTCACCAACCAACGGCGAGAGCAAGGCATGGACGTGAACGAAGCCTTGTTAGATGCCTGCCCCACGCGCATGCGTCCCGTCCTCATGACCTCCGCCACCATCATGCTGGCACTGCTTCCCGCCGCATTGGGGCTAGGTGCAGGCGCAGAAACCAACGGCCCGCTGTCGATAGCCGTGATTGGCGGCATGCTCACCTCCACCTTGCTCACGCTGGTAGTCGTGCCTGCGGTGTATTCACTGGTAGAAGGTGCATTGCAGAAATGGACGCAACGTCACTCGAAATTGATTGCGTAGAAGGTGTTGTAGGAGGCCGATTCATCGGGCGATGGGTATTTGAGATTCTCATCGCTCGATGAATCAAACTCCCACAGGAGTCGTGGTGTATTAGGGAATCTCTGATTAAGTGCTTCTAGCTCCCTCTCCCCACGGGAGAGGGCTGGGGTGAGGGAAGGGATTCAACGAGTTAGCCCTCACCCTAACCCTCTCCCGTGGGGAGAGGGGACTTAATCAGAGGTTCCTTGGGTGTTGTAGGAGGCCGATTGAGCGGGCGATGCCCGCCATACCTGCGTTTAGTGAATCAAAAATATCGTCGCCAAGCCCAAGAAAATGAAGAAGCCGCCGCTGTCGGTGATGGCGGTGAGCAGCACGCTGGCGCCGATGGCGGGGTCACGGCCTAGGCGTTGCATCAGCAATGGAATGCCGATAGCCACCAGCGCGCCCAAGGAAAGATTCAACATCATCGCGCTCATCATCACCACCCCTAGCGGCACGCTGTGATACAAGAAATACGCGAACAAACCAGCAATGCCACCCCACACCAAACCGTTCAATCCGCTGATGGCTAACTCTTTCAGCATCAGACGCCGCGCATTGCCCTGCGTAATTTGTCCTAGCGCTAAAGAGCGCACGATAATGGTGGTGGTTTGGTTGGCCGAATTACCCGCAATGCCTGCCACAATGGGCATTAGCGCGGCGAGAGCGACAAACTGCACGATGGTATCTTCAAATCCGCCGATGACGCGTGACGCAAAAAAAGCGGTACACAAATTCAGGGCCAGCCACACCCAACGGTTCTTTGCCGATTTCCACACCGACGCGAAAATATCTTCCTCTTCTTGCAAACCTGCTTGATTCAACAAATCGGTATCCGACTCGGCGCGAATAAAGTCGAGCACCACGTTCACCGTCACGCGCCCCACTAACTTGTGATCCTCATCCACCACGGGCGCAGACACCAAGTCGTAACGTTCAAATGCTTGCGCCGCATGTTCGGCTTTTTCTTCGGGTTGCAGTTGAATAGTGTCCGTGAGCATGAGATCAGCCACAATCATTTCAGGCTCATTCACCACAATCAAATTGATGGGCAGTACACCTTTGAAGCGATCATCTCTATCCACCACAAACACTTGGTCGGTATGGTCAGGCAACACATCAAAACGGCGCAGATAGCGTGACACCACTTCCAGCGTCACATCTTCGCGCACATGCACAAAACTAAAATCCATCAGCGCGCCGACGGAATCTTCTGAATACGACATCGCTGCGCGTAACTGTTCACGCTCCTCAACCGACAGCGACTTAAACACATCGCGCATCACGTGTTGCGGCAAGTCTGGAGCTAGATCGGCGATTTCATCAGTGTCCAGTTGCTCAGCCGCCGCACGCAACTCTTCACGATTCATGGTCGCAATGAGTGACTCACGCACCGCATCCGACACTTCCATCAAAATCTCGCCGTCGCGATCCGCCTTCACTAAATCCCACACCAGCAAGCGCTGCTCAATTGGCAACGCTTCAAGGATGTACGCAATATCCGCAGGGTGCAGCTCGGCTAATTTTTCGCGCAACTCAACCAAATGACGCTTATGCAACATCTTATCGAGCAGCTCGTGACGATCATCACGCGGTAAGGTTTGGTTATGTGCCACCGTCTCCACCAAGGCTTGTTTTTCCAATAAATGCTGCACCTGTTGCAGGTGACTTTGCACGTTTTCAGTGTGGTGAAGCTCGAGAGTGGGGTCGGTCATTGCATGCCTCGCAGAATAGGGCGCCATTGTAATTAACTGCTGTGTCATTCGCGTGGAATAAAATTTAGCCTCAATTAACCATTAGGCTCACAGCACGAGTAAATAGGGTCAGACTCGAATTCTTTTTGTTGATGAATGGCTGGCTGAATATTTTTTCAAAAAATAAATCGAGTCTGACCCTATTTGGTGAGTTAAGTAGGGCTAGGCTGGGAGGGAGGGAGCCTGATGCGCAATCCAGATCGAAATTAGGAGCGAGGGCAAATTCTTGCCTCTGCCGAAATTACAACGAAAACTGACGCGGATTGGGCGAACGGTAGCGACAATTTTCAGGGATTATGATACCTTGTCCCTACTAAAAATCATAACTATATGTTTATATTGAATTTATAAAAGTTAAAGCGCCGCTGGCACGAGTCTTGATATAAGTGTTACAAACTGTAATCGACCGATAAGTGGAAAAGGTGCAGCGAAGGCGGGATGGTATGATGCAAACCTTGAGGATAGGAGTGGAATCAGCCGATTGATTTAGTTGAGTAAAAAACTGAACTTTTCGCTGTGGAGGCTAGTCAAACTGGCCTAAAAATCAAAAACAAACATGAAATCAATTGCTTGCCAAAAATTCAATCGACGCACGCGCCAGTTAGGCGTGTGCGTCTTTGCGTTGTTGTTGCTCCCGCAAATTGCGTGGGCATTTGGCACGCCTTCGAACACGCCGATTACCAGCACCGCCACTGTTAGTTACAGCATGGGCGGTCCGCAGCCGGATATCGTGAGGTCTGTCACCGTCACCGTTGACGAGCTTGTGAACCTAACCGTGCTGGGCGGCACAACGACCAATGTGTTGCCGGGTTCGGCGCAGCAAGCCACGCCATTCACAGTGACTAACACCTCGAACAGCCCTTTGGATTTTAGTTTGACGCCTAATTGGGTGATTCCTACGGTAGATAATTTTGACCCCGTCACTTCGCCCACATCATGCGTGGCGCGTGTGGAAAGCAATGCCGCTGCGGATGGTTATCAGCCCGCCACGGACGTCGCTTTTTTCATAGACGAATTGCCAACTGAAACCAGCCGCGTGGTGTATGTGGTGTGTGATATTCCTGGCACGACGGCGGTGGGCAATACCGCGTTAGTAGGTTTGCTGGCGACCGCGCAAGGCAGTTTTGCTGCTGTCGGCCCTGCTACCAATGGCGCATATGTGGCCACGCCTGGCGCATTGGGTGCACCGCTTGTGCCCACCATGGCGGCTGAAACAATGGGCGTGGTGGACATTGTATTTGCGGATATTCAAGGTGTTGAAGTCGGCCTCGAAATTGCACGTGATGCAAAGCACTCGGCACGCAACACCTATTTGGTGGGCAGCATACTCACTCTGAATAAAAGCGTGGGAGTGGTCGATCCTGCGGGTGGCTCAACCATCATGCCGGGCGCGGTAATGACC
>JAGVFD010000201.1 GCA_020057805.1 Sideroxydans sp.
ACAAGCAGGCATCGAAGAGCTGGGTGCGTATGTTGATTCACTCATCGTCGTTCCGAACTCCAAATTGATGGAAGTGTTGGGCGGCAAGACCACCTTGCCTGAAGCGTTCAAAGCAGCGAATGGTGTGTTGCAAGGCGCGGTGGCAGGCATTGCTGAAGTCATCAATGTGCCAGGCATGGTCAACGTGGACTTCGCAGATATATGTACGTTGATGTCTGAAAATGGCATGGCGATGATGGGCTCGGCTTCTGCTCATGGCGAAGGTCGCGCACAACGCGCAGCTGAACAAGCGATTGCGAGTCCCCTGCTGGAAGATTTGGATTTGTCTGGCGCACGTGGCGTGCTGGTGAATATCACGTCAAGCAGCAATCTCACTTTGGAAGAGCTGCACGAAGTAATGAACTGCTTCCAGTTCGCCGCATCCGAAGCCACTGTCATCGTGGGATCTGTGTTTGATGAAGAGATGGGCGACGAGTTGCGCGTTACTATCGTTGCGACGGGCTTGGGTGCGATTGCACGCAAGCAACAAGCCAAGCCAGTGTTAGTGCCTCAACAGCAACTGCGCACAGGTACGCACGATGCCCCTACCGTGGATTACAGTGAGCTGGAAACAGCCACCTATTTCCGCAGTGGACGTCATCGCGAAACCGTAGAGGCGATGAAGCAATCTGGCGTGGATACCTTGGACATCCCATCTTTCTTGCGCAAACAAGCAGACTGATAGTCACCTCGCCCCCATACGGCTTAATTGAAGTTGTGGGGGCGGCGGAGTTGCGAGGGCAGCATGGTAAAATTTTCACCAATATATATTGGGTAGCTCACATGGTTAAGCAACGCACATTAAAGACAACCGTGCAGGTCACGGGCGTTGGATTGCATACGGGTGAGAAGGTTTATCTCACGTTGCATCCAGGCGCGATTGATAGCGGCATTGTGTTTCGCCGCGTTGATTTGGCACAGCCCGTTTCTATCAAAGCGGAAGCGCATGCTGTGCATGACACGCGTTTGTCTACCTGCCTAGAAGCAGAAGGTGTGAAGGTTTCCACGGTGGAACACTTGATGTCCGCGCTGTCAGGTTTGGGTATTGATAACGCAATCGTGGACCTGACCAGCGCTGAATTACCCATCATGGACGGCAGTGCGGGTACGTTCATCTTTTTGCTACAGTCAGCGGGTATCGTCGAACAAGCAGCCGCCAAAAAATTCATCCGTGTTAAAAAAACGGTGGAGGTGAAGGAGGGGGATAAGTGGGTGCGCTTTGATCCGTTTAACGGCTACAAGTTGAACTTCACTATTAATTTCGCGCACCCCGTTTTTGCTAATACCAAACAGACTGTTTCGATTGATTTAGGCGAACATTCCTACATTAAAGAAGTGAGTCGCGCGCGCACGTTTGGTTTTATGCAGGACGTGGAAAATATGCGTGCACAGGGTTTGGCTTTGGGAGGCAATCTCGACAACGCCATCGTGATGGACGAGTATCGCGTCATTAACCCAGATGGATTGCGTTTTGAGGATGAATTCGTCAAGCATAAGGTGCTGGATGCGATTGGCGATTTGTACCTGCTTGGGCATCCTGTTATTGGGGCGTTTTCTGGATTCAAATCAGGTCACGCCTTGAATAACGCCTTGTGTCGTGCGCTCTTGGCAGATGAGTCGGCGTGGGAGTTTGTTACGTTTGATAAGTCAGAAGAGGCGCCTGATTTCTTGCGCTTGCAGATGCAAGCGGCCTAGGGGAAGCGCATGCTGATACGCCTAGCTTTCATAATTTCAGCTTTGCTGGTGGTCATTTCATACGGCGCTTTCATTTTTACGCGAGACGCCAAATACGCGCGCTTTGCGTGGCAGGTGGTGCGCTTTATTGTGTTTGCGGGCCTGTTGTTTGGCGCGCTGTATCTGTTTGAGCGTTATGGCCTCATTGCTTGGCGGGTCATGGTTTAGTGCGGTGTTGCGCCAGTCGCTCTAGCGCACTTTTCAGCGGGCTGTTTTCAAGGCTTTGCGCCAGCGCTTCCACTTCCTTTTTTCCTTGTTCTCCTAACATTCTTAGGCGCGGCTTGTTAGCGCTGGGCAGAATGCGTACTTGCACCTTAATTTGAATTCCAGTAACCTCGCATCCCCTTGTAATAAATGAAGAAATTAATTCATCTTCCATTTGACGTAGTTTTGCCGCCACCGCACCGTTGTCGGCAGCAATGATGAGCGTCTGTCCTTTTCGTTGAATGACGCGACTTGACTGGGCTAGGGAGGCGGGGGCAATTAGCTGATATTGGCGTTGCAATGCAGCAATCTCACCGATGCGCTGTGAGAGTTGCCGCAAGTTCAAATTGCTATTAAAAAATGCCTTGAGGCGCTGTGTCATAAGGTGTGTGGAATCACGAAAGGAGTATGAACGTGAATATTATTCTAGTTTCAAATCGATTTGCTAAGGCGCGCAGTGTAACGCTGACGGGCACCCATGTAATGGCCGCCGCAGTGATGGCGCTGGGTTTATTTTTGGCGGCAGTGTTGACAGTGCAGTATGCCATTGTGCGCTTTCAGCCGGGCGTGGTGAGTGATGAGTTGCGTGGTTGGTTGGCTAGCGCGCAAGCCGCCGAACAGCAGAAACAACAAGCTTATTTGCATAAAAGTTTGGACGCGATGGCGATGCGTTTGGGACAAATGCAGGCACAGTTGCAACGTTTGGATGGCTTGGGCGCACGTCTGGCCAAGATGACGGGGATGAAGCCACAAGAATTTTCTTTTGGGCAATCCCCTGCGCAAGGTGGGCCGTTTATCCCGGCAATGCCGCAAGAAGTGACGTTTTCACTGATGGATAAGCAGATGGCGGAATTAACCGAGCTATTAAAAGATCGCGGCGACAAATTGGTTGCACTGGAAACATTGCTACAACAGGATCGCTTGGATAAAAAGATGTTGCCATCAGTTGCGCCCGTCACCTCCGCTTGGTATGCCTCAAATTTTGGTTGGCGCATTGACCCCTTTACCGGGCAAAGTGCGATGCATGAAGGCGTGGACTATATGGTGCCCGAAGGTACGCCAATTTATGCCTCTGCTGGTGGCGTGGTGGTGTACGCAGAGACCCACCCCCAATATGGTAATATGGTTGAAATTGACCATGGCAACGAAGTGATTACGCGTTATGCGCACGCTTCAAAATTGTTGGTCAAAGTAGGTGATGTGGTTCGACGCGGACATGAGGTTGCAAAAGTAGGCAGTACAGGGCGTTCAACAGGCAATCACCTGCATTTTGAAGTGAGATATAAAGGCTCCGCGCAGAATCCGGTTCGCTTCCTGCAAAACGCAGCCAGCTAATACGTTCCATTTTGAAGCGGGGGTGAGGTGCAAGCCTCACCCTTTTTTTATTTGTTTGTAACCGACTTATCAGAAAATAACAGCATGATCTCCAATTTGTTGAAATCCCTCTTCGGTAGCCGTAACGATCGCTTACTCAAACAATACCGTCAAACAGTGCTCAAAGTTAACGCACTGGAGGCGAGCATGGCCGCCTTGTCCGATGATGAGCTGCGCGCCAAAACCGCAGAATTTAAGCAACGCGTGCAACAAGGCGAAACGCTAGATGCTTTGTTGCCAGAAGCGTTTGCAGTGGTGCGTGAAGGCGGCAAACGTGCCCTGCAAATGCGTCATTTTGATGTGCAGCTGATTGGCGGAATGGTGCTGCATTACGGCAAGATCGCCGAGATGCGCACGGGGGAAGGTAAAACCTTGATGGCAACTTTGCCTGCCTACCTGAATGCCTTGTCTGGTAAGGGCGTGCATGTGGTGACGGTGAATGACTATTTGGCCGCACGGGATGCGGAGTGGATGGGGCGCTTGTATCGATTCCTCGGTCTCTCGGTGGGCGTTATTTTGACCAGCATGGATCATGCAGCAAAACAAACGGCGTACGGTTCGGACATCACCTACGGTACGAATAACGAATTTGGATTCGACTATTTGCGCGACAACATGGCTGCTCACGCCAATGAGCGCTTTCAACGCGGATTAAATTTTGCCATCGTGGATGAAGTGGATTCCATCCTGATTGATGAGGCGCGTACGCCGCTCATCATTTCAGGGCAGGCTGAAGATAATTTGGATATCTATACGCAGATGAACAAGCTGGCGCCCAACTTGGTGAAGCAGGCGGATGAAACTGCATCGGGTGATTATCATGTGGATGAGAAAAATCATCAGATATTGTTGAGCGAAATAGGCCATGAACATGCCGAGCAGTTGTTGGAGCAAGCCGGTCTATTACCTGCTGGCGGCAGCGTGTATGACCCCGCCAACATCACGCTGATTCACCATTTGTACGCGGCTTTGCGTGCGCACAATCTGTTTCATCTGGATCAGCACTATGTGGTGCAGAACAATGAAGTGGTGATTGTGGATGAATTCACCGGGCGCTTGATGGCGGGGCGTCGTTGGTCGGATGGTCTGCATCAGGCGGTGGAAGCGAAAGAAGGTGTGGTGATTCAGAAAGAGAATCAAACATTGGCGTCGATTACCTTTCAAAATTATTTCCGTATGTATAACCGCTTGTCTGGCATGACGGGTACAGCGGATACCGAAGCGTTCGAGTTTCAATCTATTTACACGCTGGAAACCGTAATCGTTCCGCCACATCGTCCTACGGTGCGCAAAGATATGATGGACAAGGTGTTCTTAAGCGCAGCGGAAAAATACACCGCTGTGATTGCGGACGTGCGTGATTGCTATGAGCGCGGCCAGCCAGTGTTGGTGGGCACGACTTCAATTGAAACGTCTGAATTGCTGTCCAGCTTATTGGAAAAAGCCAAGTTGCCGCATCAAGTGTTGAACGCCAAGCAACATGCGCGGGAAGCCGAAATTGTGGCGCAGGCAGGTAGCCCCAAGATGATTACGATTGCCACCAACATGGCGGGGCGCGGCACGGATATTGTGTTGGGCGGTAACGTGGAGAAGCCCATCGAGTTGGTGCGCATGGACGAGAGTATGGATGCGGCGGCTCGTGAGCAGCGTGTGGCACAGTTGAGAGCGGAATGGCAGCCCATTCACGAGCAGGTGGTGGCCAGCGGCGGCTTGCATATTATTGGTACCGAGCGCCATGAATCTCGGCGTGTGGACAATCAATTGCGAGGCCGTTCGGGACGTCAAGGCGACCCTGGTTCCAGCCGTTTTTACTTGTCGTTAGAAGACCCGCTGTTACGCATTTTTGCATC
>JAGVFD010000092.1 GCA_020057805.1 Sideroxydans sp.
CCTTTCAGGCACTGGATTTTGAGTCCAGCACGTCTACCAGTTCCATCACCCCGGCGAGTGAAGGCGCGCATTATCCACGAATGTGCATTGCACATCAAGCTACAATGCGCGACTTTATTTTTTGCCTACTTTTGTAGCGATGCGTACCGACGATTTCGATTTTGAACTTCCTGAGTGTTTGATTGCACAGCACCCGCCTTTACAGCGTGGGGCGAGTCGCTTGTTGCGTGTTGGGGAGGCGGGGGTCGTGGACGGCCTCTTTCTTGATTTACCCAAGTTGTTGCGCGAGAACGATGTATTGGTATTGAACGACACACGAGTGTTGAAGGCGCGCTTGTTTGGTCAAAAGGCGACAGGCGGCCAAATCGAGGTGATGGTTGAGCGTATTTTGGGCACGCATGAGGTGTTGGCTAAGGTTCGTGCTAGCAAATCTCCTAAGGTAGGCAGTCAGTTCCAGATTGATGGCGGTGTTTCGGTTGAAATGATGGGGCGCGAGGGCGAGTTCTTTCATTTGCGCTTTTTGTGTGATGCCCCCATAGAAGCGGTGCTGGAGCAATACGGCAAGTTGCCGTTGCCGCCTTACATCACCCATGCCGCCGAAGCGGAAGATGATGAGCGCTATCAAACCGTGTTTGCACGCGAACAAGGGGCGGTTGCCGCACCGACTGCTGGGCTACATTTCGATCAGGCGATGCTCGATACCTTGCAAGCGAAAGGTGTAAATATTGCCTATGTCACCTTGCATGTCGGGGCGGGCACGTTCCAGCCCGTGCGTGCCGATATTGTGGCGGATCACGTGATGCATAGCGAGCGCTACAGCGTGCCGCAAGCCACGGTTGATGCGATTGCGCAAGCGAAGGCTAAAGGCGGTCGCGTAGTTTCGGTGGGCACCACCAGCTTGAGGGCTTTGGAAAGTGCGGCCTTTGATGGAAAACTCAAAGCGGGTTTGGGCGAAACAAAAATCTTCATCACGCCTGGCTATCATTTCAACGTGGTGGATGTATTGCTCACAAATTTCCATTTGCCACGTTCAACCTTGTTGATGTTGGTGTGTGCTTTTGGGGGAATGGATAGGCTAATCACGGCTTACCAACATGCAGTAGAAAAAGAATATCGCTTCTTTAGTTATGGCGATGCGATGTTGATTGAGAGAGACGAATGAAATTCACTTTACACAAAACTTCAGGTGCGGCGCGTCGCGGCACGGTTGAATTGGCGCACGGCAAGGTCGAAACCCCCGCATTCATGCCAGTTGGCACTTACGGAACCGTGAAGGCGATGTCGCCACAAGAGTTAAAAGACATTGATGCTCATATTGTGCTCGGCAACACATTTCATCTCTGGTTGCGTCCGGGCTTGGAAGTCATCGAGGCGCATGGTGGACTGCATAAGTTCATGAATTGGGAAGGACCTATCCTGACCGACTCAGGTGGATTCCAAGTATTCAGCTTGGGAGAGTTGCGCAAGATCACCGGTGGTGGCGTAGAGTTTCGCTCACCCGTGAACGGCGATAAATGCTTCCTTTCGCCTGAAGAGTCCATGCGCATCCAACGTGTATTGAATTCAGACATCGTAATGATTTTCGACGAATGCACCCCCTATCCTGCCGATGAGCAGGTGGCAGGCGTATCGATGCGCCTCTCCTTAAGCTGGGCGGAGCGCAGCAAGAAAGCGCACGAAGGGAATCCGAATGCGCTGTTTGGCATCGTGCAGGGCGGCATGCACGAACATCTGCGCGATGAATCGCTGGCGAGACTCACCAATATAGGTTTCGATGGGTATGCCATCGGCGGATTGTCCGTGGGCGAGCCCAAGGAAGACATGTTGCGTATCTTGAAGCACACAGGGCCGCAACTGCCGGCGGATAAGCCACGTTACTTGATGGGCGTGGGTACGCCAGAAGATTTGGTGGCGGCAGTGGCAGAGGGGATCGACATGTTTGACTGTGTGATGCCGACCCGTAATGCACGTAATGGCCATTTGTTCACCCGCTTTGGTGATGTGCGCATCAAGAATGCGACACATCGTTTGGATACGCGTCCGCTCGATCCGCAATGCAAGTGCTACACCTGTCAGAACTTCACCCGTGCGTATTTGCACCACCTGCACCGCTTGGGCGAGATCTTGGGCGCGCGCCTCAATACCATCCATAACCTGCATTACTACCAAGAGCTCATGCAGCAGATTCGCGCGTCGATTGAGGCGGGTCGATTTGCTGAATTCCAAGCCGAGTTCCATGAGAGTAGGCGGCGGGGAGAGTCGCTCTAGCCCTTCATGCTAGAATGCGCGCCTTCATTTTTTGTTGTTTATTTAGTCGTTTATTTCGGAGAGTACTCACATGATTTCTTTTACTGAATTGTTTATTAGCAACGCACACGCAGAAGGCGCAGCAGCGCCAGCAGGCGGTGGCTTCTTGGAATTTTTGCCATTGGTTGCGCTGTTGGCGGTGTTTTATTTCCTTATCTTGCGTCCACAACAAAAGCGCACCAAAGAGCATAAATCCATGATGGATGCTTTGCAAAAAGGCGACGAAGTGGTGACGGCAGGGGGGGTATTGGGGCGTGTTGAAAAGGTTGGCGAAGAGTATGTGTCTATTGCAATCGCGGACAACATTGTTGTTCAGGTGCAAAAATTCGCAATTCAAATGGTGTTGCCTAAAGGCACCATCAAGTCGATTTAATCATCAATTCACTTAACGCTGCTGTAAGCAAGGTGCTGTAATGAATCACTATCCGATCTGGAAATATCTATTGATTTTATTCGCGATTGTTGCGGGCTTGGTGTATGCCTTGCCTAATCTGTATGGCGAATCTCCAGCAGTTCAAGTGTTGCCGCTGCGCTCAAATTTGAAAGCGGACACGGCTTTGCTACA
>JAGVFD010000021.1 GCA_020057805.1 Sideroxydans sp.
AACTGAATAAATTACCTGTTAGACACGTAAATTGGGATTATTAAGCCCATTAGTCGCGTTTTGTTGTTTTTATTAGGCCGACCCCTAGGCGTTAGTAAAATAACTCGCTATAGGCCATTTGGGAAGATACGGCTTGAATCCCTTGTGTTTATTGGGATTCAAGCCTACTAGGGCCTACTTTGTTGAAACTTTCCCCAAAATTTAGTTTTTCAAAATAGTGAGAATTTTTCAAACAATTTTGAGAACCTACAACCCCACCACTTTTACACATCCAGATTCCTAACCCCCAGTGCGTTCTTTTCGATAAACGCGCGTCTCGGTTCAACCACATCGCCCATCAGGGTAGTGAAAATTTCATCTGCGCCAATAGCGTCTTCGATGCGTACTTTGAGTAGGATGCGGTTGGTTACATCCATGGTGGTTTCCCATAGTTGGCTTGGGTTCATTTCGCCCAATCCTTTGTAACGCTGGATGCCTACGCCTTTTTTAGCTTCGTCGAGCAGCCACTCAACCCCTTGTTTGAAGCTGCTAACGCCGCGTTTTTGTTCGCCGCGCGACACATAGGCCGTGGGCGAAATAAGGCCGTTTAGGGCGTCTGCAGTTTGGCGAATTTGGGTGTAGTCGCCACTTTCTAAGAAGGCTTTATCGAGGTAGCTTAAGGAGTAGTTACCGTGGAATATTTTTTCCAAACGCAGTTGTAACTCACCATGCTCATCGGTTTCGACTTCGGCTTTGATGACACCACCGCAGGCTGCTTCCAATAACTGCGCGCTCTTTTTGGCCTGTGCTTCGTCTGCCAAAGACAGCGTAGGCAAGATGAGGAGGGCATGACTAGCTTCGGGTGCGATGAAGTGCGAGAGGCGATCAATCACCGCTTCGGCGAGAAAGTATTGTTTTGCAATCAGTTCTAGCGCTTCGCCTTGGATAGGGGCGGCATCCATCGCGGGGTAGAACTGGGCGTTATTGAGGGCGGACTTGAGCATGTAATTTTTCATTTCATGCTCGTCTTTTAGATAGCGTTCGTCCTTGCCTTGCTTGATTTTGAACAACGGCGGCTGGGCAATGTAGATGTGTCCGCGCTCAATCAGTTCGGGCATTTGACGGTAGAAGAAGGTGAGCAGTAGGGTGCGGATGTGCGCTCCGTCCACGTCGGCGTCGGTCATGATAATGATGCGGTGGTAACGCAGTTTGTCGGCGTTGTATTCTTCTTTACCAATACCTGTACCCAACACGGTGATGAGAATGGCAATTTCTTGAGAAGAAATGAGCTTTTCAAAACGCGCACGTTCAACGTTAAGAATCTTTCCTTTTAGCGGCAAGATAGCTTGGAACTTACGGTCACGACCTTGCTTGGCAGAACCGCCCGCAGAATCTCCCTCGACCAGATAGAGTTCTGAAAGGGCTGGGTCTTTTTCTTGACAATCCGCCAACTTACCGGGCAAGCCAATACCATCCAAAATTCCTTTGCGACGTGTCAATTCGCGTGCTTTGCGCGCGGCATCCCGAGCGCGGGCCGCATCAATAATCTTGTTACAGATGATTTTGGCGTCGATTGGATTTTCTTGTAGGTAGTCGGATAATTTTTGAGAAACCACTTCTTGCACGGCGGGTTGTACTTCGCTAGAGACCAACTTATCTTTAGTTTGCGAAGAGAATTTGGGGTCAGGTACTTTTACGGAAAGCACACAGGTAAGACCTTCGCGCATGTCATCACCGGTGGTATCTACCTTGGCCTTTTTAGCTAATTCGTTATCTTCAATGTATTTATTGATGACGCGAGTCATCGCCATGCGCAGACCCGTCATGTGGGTGCCACCATCGCGCTGGGGAATGTTGTTGGTAAAACATTGCACCACTTCGGAATAACTGTCATTCCATTGCATCGCGACATCAACAGTGATGTTGTCTTTTTCGCCACTCGCCTGGAAACATTTGGGATGCAGCACCGCCTTACTTTTATTCATGTACTCAACAAAACCGCGCACGCCGCCTGAGTAGGCGAAGTTCTCGCTTTTTCCATTGCGCTGATCAACTAGCTCAATTTTTACTCCGTTATTTAGGAATGAGAGTTCACGCAAACGCTTGGCGATAATTTCGTAATGGAATTCCACTAAACCAAAAATCTCTTTATCTGCTAAAAAATGCACTTCTGTACCGCGCTTATTACTCTCCCCTAATTCACGAACAGGTGAAACTTCAACTCCTTTTTGCTGCTCAACCAAACGATCTTTAACTGCACCACGCACAAATTCCAAGCCAAACTTTTTACCATCTCGATAAGTAGTGAGTTTGAGCCATTCTGACAAACCATTCACACAACTCACACCCACACCATGTAGGCCGCCTGATACTTTGTAGCTATTTTGATTAAATTTACCGCCCGCATGAAGAACAGTTAAAACAATTTCAGCAGCTGAACGCTTGGGCTCATGTTTATCGTCAAATTTAATCCCAATAGGAATACCACGACCATTATCTGAAACAGAGATGGAGTTATCTCCATGAATGATGACTTTAATATCGTCGCAATGTCCTGCTAGAGATTCATCGATGGCGTTATCCACCACCTCAAACACCATGTGATGCAAACCTGTTCCATCGGAAGTATCACCGATGTACATGCCCGGACGTTTGCGGACGGCCTCCAACCCTTCTAGTTGTTGGATGCTCGATTCGTCATAATTATCACTCATTATTTTTCTCTCTGTTTCACGTGGAACACACTAGCTGGCTTAAATTTTTAGATACGCATCGGCATCACAACATATTTGTAATCCCCTTTTTCCGGAACGGTAATCAATAAACTACTGTTTTGATCACCAAAAGAAAGAGTGATTTGCTCACCGCTGATATTGTTTATACCTTCTAATAAATAATTCACATTAAAGCCAATATCCAAAGCGCCGCCTTGGTAGTCGGTTTCAATATCTTCTTGTGCTTCCTCTTGTTCACTGTTGCTGCTGATGATTTGTAGATTTTTTTCTGTCAACAACAGACGTACGCCACGGAATTTTTCATTAGACAGGATAGCTGCACGTTGTAGCGCTTGCAAAATCACCACTCGATTTAACATGAGGTTGTTAGTGTGATTGGGGATAACGCGAGTGTAATCTGGGAATTTCCCGTCAATTACTTTCGAAGTAAGAATAATGTTAGCAAAGGTCGCACGAATTTGTTTTTCTGCTAGCTCTAATTGTATTTTTTCGGTTGAGTCGGTCAGTAGTTTCAATAGTTCGTTGACAGTTTTACGTGAAAGGATGACTTCTTTTTTAGGATAATCACCCTCTATTACTTCAGCAATATAAGCCAGTCGATGCCCATCTGTAGCGATCAATTTAATACTGCTGGCCTCAATGACTAGCAATACGCCATTCAAGTAATAACGAATATCTTGTTGTGCCATGGCATGTTGCACAGCACTTAATAGTCGCTTTAATTTTCCTTGCTCAATTTCTATTTTCACAGAACCTGTTAATTGCTCTGTCAGCGTAGGGAAATCTTGTGCGGGAAGGGTTTGCAAACTGAAACGGCTTTTGTTTGCCTTAACTAATAATTTATTCTCATGCGTATCTAAACTGATACTGCTTTCATCAGGTATTGCACGCAAAATTTCTTGCAGTTTTTTAGCCGAAATTGTTATTGCTTCTACATCGCCTGTATTTTGCAATTCAGTTTTAAGTTGCGCCTCAATTTGAATTTCCAGATCTGTCGTAATAAAACGAACTCCTTCTGCATTCTTTTTCAAAAGAACATTTGAAAGAATGGGTAAAGGCTGTTTGCGTTCAACAATTCCTACAACAGCTTGAAGAGGAGCGAGTAGATCATTACGACCAATTTGTTTTATAAACATATGTATTTTCCTTAAATACTTAATAACAATAATAAGGCCAGCAAAGTTTGTGAGTAACTTAAAAACCTCAAATGATACAGCGTGATATAGCTATTAAAAGCTGTTACTAATTTAGTTAACGATTTATGTATAATATGTTGAAACTATTTTAACTTAGTGCTTAACAACGTCTTATCCACAATACATCCACAGCTTTAATTTAGTTATCCACGTAACGTTTGGTGCAGCAAATTAAAGTCAGCTTCAATCACATTGTCGGTGTTGCGTAAGGATTCAATGGTTTTGCAAGCATGTAAAACTGTGGTGTGATCACGCCCACCAAAGGCATTTCCAATTTCAGGTAAGCTTAATTGAGTTAATTCACGCGCTAAACTCATGGCAATTTGACGAGGCCTAGCAATGGCTCTGGTACGCTTTTTGGATAGCAAATCAACCATTTTTAGACGATAAAAATCAGCCACCGTTTTTTGAATGTTCTCAATAGTAACTTGTTTATTCTGTGCCGCGAGTAGGTCGCGCAAAGCTTCTTTTGCTAACTCAATGGTAATGGGCCGTTTATGAAAGCGCGCATAGGCTTCGATGCGGTTAAGCGCGCCTTCTAATTCACGAATGTTAGAGCGCACATGTTTGGCAATAAAGAAGGCGACGTCTTCGCTAATAGGCGCACTACTTTGAGCTGATTTTTGCAGCAAAATAGCGACACGCATTTCTAATCCAGGCGGCTCAATAGCGACAGTGAGACCGCAAGTGAATCTAGAAGTTAAGCGTGGCTCAATTCCAGTGATTTCTTTTGGAAATGTGTCGCAGGTAATAACTACTTGTTTATGGGTATCAATCAGTGAATTAAGGGTATAAAAAAATTCCTGTTGTGTACCTGGTTTATCAGCGATGAATTGAATATCGTCAATAAGCAATAAATCGAGTGAGTTGTAATGTTGCTTAAACTCATCAAAATTTTTGGTTTGAAAGGCTTTTACAACGCCTGATATGTAGTTAGTTGCATGAATATAGCTAATTTTTGCTTGTGGATTTTCTTTTGCAACAAGATTGCCAATCGATTGAAGTAAATGAGTCTTTCCCAACCCAACCCCCCCATAAATAAATAAAGGGTTGTAAGTCATGCCAGGTGTTTCAGCTACTTGCAGACCAGCAGCATGGGCTAATTGGTTGGCTTTGCCTGTAACAAAGGTTTCAAAAGTGAGTTGGGCGTTAAGCTTATTAATAATCTTTGTTGGTTTAATGGACGCCGCGATTGAAACTTCTTTTTTGGGGAGAATTGGATCGTTATCATTTTTAAGCGTCTGTTTTTGAGGCGCACGTTTTTCAATACGAAGCTCTATTTCGGGAGGCGCTTGAAAAAATGGCGCAGCTCGTTTGCTAATCTCTGACAAAAAACGTTCTTGAATAATGCGCAGGGTAAAACTATTAGGCGCCGTTAAAATGAGGCGATTGCCATCCACCTCAAAAACCAATGGTTTAATCCATGAATTGTATTGTTGTAGGGGGAGCAGCTCTTTGAAGAATTGCTGGCAACTACCGGATAAACCATGAGCAGACATAAAGGCGGACTGAAGAAGCATAGGAACGGAGGTATTCTACAAGCTCCCATAAAAGTTATCCACAAGTTAAAAGGGCTTGACAGGAAGGCCGCAAGCGATTGTAATCGCGCGCTTTTCAATTCACCAACTAAGGAATCTAACCATGAAACGTACCTTCCAACCCTCCGTTATTAAGCGTAAACGTACACACGGCTTTTTAGTTCGTATGAAAACAAAAGGTGGTCGTGCAGTTATCGCCGCACGTCGCGCCAAAGGCCGCGTGCGTCTTGGCGTGTAATTCATTAAAAACGTTTAGTTTTTCTCGGCGCTATCGGTTGTCGCGCCGAGAGGGGTTTTCTCGAATACTGCGAGCAAAAGCGCATACCAATCCTTGGTTTGCTGTTCATTCAGAACTTAATACTCTAATCAATGCAAGGCTTGGTGTGACGGTGAGTAAGCGTGCCGCGCCTAGCGCGGTGCTTCGTAATCGAATTAAGCGGCAAATTCGTGAGACTTTCCGCCTGTTAGGTGGGGCACGGGTGGAGCGAGATATTGTTGTTCGCCTACGTAAAGTGCCAGATACGGTAGATAAAGAGGCGGCGAAACTTGCGCTGAAAGTATCCATACAGCGGGCATTACAGCAAAAATGAAGTATTTTTTCTTAAAGCTCGTTCGTGGTTACCAGCGTTTCATTAGTCCAATGACGCCGCCTTCCTGTCGTTTTAGTCCTACTTGTTCACAATATGCCTATGAGTCCATACAAAAATATGGTGCGATTAAGGGATTGTGGATGTCAATTAAGCGAGTAGGACGGTGCCACCCGTTTAATCCGGGCGGTTACGATCCTGTTCCATAAGTTAATTATTGGGGTGTACACAGATGGATATGCGTCGGCTGTTTTTATTTTTGATTTTTTCCTTTTCCCTAGTTGTTTTGTGGGGTGAATGGACGCGACAAAATCAGCCACAAACGCCTGTTGCCGCTCCTGCGTTAGTCAGTAAAGAAGCGGGCGTGCCTTCAGTGACGACGGCGTTAGCGCCCCAAGCCATTGCCCCTGTCGAAACAGTGAAGCTGCCTAGCGGCAAGATGTTGCATATAACAACGGATGTTTTTGAAGCGGAAATCAATACGGCTGGCGGCAATATTGAGCGTCTTTCACTATTGCAGCACCGTAATGCTAATGATCAAACCAAGCCGATTGTGTTGTTTCAACGCGACGGCAGCCTAACTTATGTGGAGCAGTCTGGCTTGTTGGGCAAGGGTTTGCCAACACACAACGCGGCGTTTCAAGCCGAAACAGCGGAATTTAAGCTGCTTGATGGTAAAGACTCGGTTGAAGTAAAGCTCACCGCGACGGCAACTGACGGGGCCTTGGTTAGTAAAACTTACACATTCCATCGCGGCAACTATTTGGTGGATGTTGCTTATGTGGTTAAAAACACAAGCGCTACAGCTATTCAACCCTCCGCTTATTTCCAGCTATTGCGTGATTCAACTCCGCCCGAGGGCGCATCAGCTTTTGTGCCTACCTACACAGGCGCGGCGGCTTTCACAGATTTAGAGAAATACATCAAGATAGACTTCTCTGATATTGAGAAGAACAAAGTGACATTACCTAAAGATCCAGACAATGGTTGGGTAGGGATGGTGCAACATTACTTTGTGTCAGCTTGGCTGCCTCAAGGCAAGTCACCGCGTGAGTTTTATACCAAACACGTAGAAGGCAATCTCAACTCGGTGGGGGTGATTCTGCCTATGGCGAGTATTGAGCCCAACCAAACACAAAGCATTAGTAATCAATTGTATGTTGGCCCGGCTATGACCAAGCTGGACGATATTGCGCCAGGTTTGGGATTAACCGTGGATTACGGCATTTTTACGGTATTTGCAGCACCGTTGTTTTGGGCGATGTCGTTCTTGAACGACCTAGTGCATAACTGGGGTGTCGCCATTGTGTTGCTGACCGTTCTGATTAAATTGGCCTTTTTCCCCTTGTCAGCAGCCAGTTATCGTTCGATGGCTAAAATGAGCGTAGTTGCGCCCAAGCTGGAAAAAATTAAGAAACAATATGGAGATGACCGCGAACGTTTGAACAAAGCCATGATGGATTTGTACAAGACGGAAAAGATTAATCCATTGGGAGGATGTCTGCCAATGTTGATTCAAATCCCTGTGTTCATTGGATTGTATTGGGCCATTTTGGAAAGCGTTGAACTACGTCATGCGCCCTTCTTTGGTTGGATTAACGACTTGTCCGCGACCGACCCATACTATGTGTTGCCACTCATTATGGGCGCGAGCATGTTGATTCAAAGTAAGCTCAACCCTGTGCCTACGGATCCGATTCAGGCGAAAGTCATGCAAATTATGCCGATTGCTTTTAGCGTGGTGTTCTTTTTCTTCCCCGCTGGCTTGGTGCTGTATTCCATTGTGAATAACGTACTCTCCATTGGTCAGCAGTGGTATATCAAGCGTGCCGCAGAGGCCGAACAACTTGGCACAAAGAAAGCCTGACATTATTGCCGCCATTGCGACCGCACCAGGTCGCGGTGGTATTGGCATTGTGCGCATCTCTGGATTTGGTTTAGAGCGCATATTCAGCGCGCTAACAGGCCGCTTACTTGAACCCAGAGTCGCCACTTACACCCCCTTTTTTGCAGCAGACAACAGCGTGCTAGATCAAGGCATTGCGCTGTATTTTCCTGCGCCGCATTCCTATACCGGCGAAGAAGTTTTGGAGTTGCAAGGGCATGGAGGGCAGGGGGTATTAGAGCTGGTGTTGCAGCGCTGTTTGGCGCTGGGTGCTCGGCTAGCGCAGCCTGGCGAGTTTACCCAACGAGCATTTCTGAATGACAAGATGGACTTGGCGCAAGCTGAAAGTGTGTCTGACTTAATCGAGGCCACCACTCAGCAAGCGGCGCGTAGCGCGGTGAGGTCACTGCAAGGTGATTTTTCTAACGTTATCCATTCGGTTGTAAAACGCCTGATTGATTTGCGCATGTACGTCGAGGCTACGTTAGACTTTCCCGAAGAAGAGGGAGTTGTAGAAACGGATACGCGCAAGCTCGCTGCAAAAGTAGCGGCAATACAAGAAGAACTCAAACGCATTGCGGTGCTGGCTAAACAAGGGAGTATTCTGCGTGAGGGTGCGCAAGTGGTTTTGGTGGGCGCACCTAATGTGGGTAAATCTAGCCTAATGAATCGCTTGGCCGGGGAAGATGTGGCCTTGGTCAGCGATATTGCCGGCACGACGCGGGATGCGATTCGCCAAGTGTTGCAAATTAACGGCGTACCCCTGCATATCATTGATACCGCAGGATTGCGTGAAACAGACGATGTGGTTGAGCGGTTAGGCATAGAGCGCACCCAACAAAATATCGAACGTGCCGACTTGGTGCTGGTGTTACTGGACAGTACTCAACCTAACCCAGCCGCCATTACCCCCTTGTTGGCGCGCATTCCAAGTCATATTCCTCGCCTATTTATTCACAACAAAATTGACCTTACGCAGCAAGTTGCGCGAGTGGTTGAGGAAATTGGTATCAAACACCTCTACCTATCTGCGAAAGCCGACCTGGGCATCGACGCCTTACGTGAATGTGTGTTACACACCATTGGGTGGCGACAAGAGGCGGGCGTATTCATGGCGCGCGCACGCCATCTGGCTGCCATTGAGCAAGCTACAAAACATCTAGATGCGGCTTTGCAACAACTAGAAGCACAAGAGCTGTTGGCCGAAGAGTTGCGACAGGCGCAGCTTGCGCTCAATCAAATTACTGGCGAATTCGTAGCAGACGATTTGTTGGGCGAGATATTTAGCCGTTTCTGCATCGGTAAATAAAGCCGCTTGGGGCTGTTTCACGTGAAACAATCGGTTTTGTAATCTAATCGCGCTGGAGTAAGATGCGCGTCCTTTTTGGTTGGTAGTGTTATGAATTTCCCGGATAAATTTGATGTCATTGTGGTGGGCGGCGGTCATGCTGGCACAGAGGCTGCGCTGGCTAGTGCGCGTGCGGGTTGTAAAACGTTGTTGATTTCCCACAACATCGAAACGTTGGGTCAGATGTCTTGCAATCCCTCTATTGGTGGCATTGGCAAGGGACATTTGGTTAAAGAGGTGGACGCGCTGGGCGGTGCAATGGCGGCCGCAACCGACGAGGGCGGTATTCAATTCCGTATTCTGAATGCCAGCAAAGGGCCTGCGGTGCGGGCAACTCGTGCACAAGCGGATCGCGTGTTGTACAAGCAAGCCATACGTACGCGTTTGGAAAATCAAGCCAATTTGTGGTTGTTCCAGCAAGCCGTTGATGATTTATTGCTAGAACAAGGTCGGGTAGTAGGGGTGTTGACGCAACTGGGGGTGCGCTTTTCTGCGCGTAGTGTGGTGCTGACTGCAGGTACATTTCTGGCAGGACTGATTCATGTGGGACAATCGAATTACGCCGCAGGACGCGCGGGAGATCCGCCTGCGGTGCGCTTGGCGCAGCGTTTGCGCGAGATGGCGCTGCCAGCAGGACGCCTAAAAACCGGTACTCCTCCGCGCATTGATGGTCGCACGATTGATTATTCGGCGATGCAAGTGCAGCACGGTGATGATCCTGTCCCTGTATTTTCATTCATGGGTAAGGCAAGTCAGCATCCACGCCAATTGCCTTGCTGGATTACCGAAACCAATGAGCAAACTCATGAAATTATCCGTGGCGGATTAGATCGCTCCCCCTTATTTACCGGGGTGATTGAGGGGGTTGGGCCGCGTTACTGCCCCTCAATCGAAGACAAAATCACGCGCTTTGCTGACAAGGCTTCACATCAAATATTTCTAGAACCAGAAGGCTTAACTACGCATGAGATTTACCCCAATGGGGTCTCCACTAGCTTGCCATTCGATGTGCAATTGGCCTTGGTGCGATCAATAAAAGGCTTGGAAAACGCGCACATCTTGCGCCCTGGCTATGCCATTGAATATGATTATTTTGATCCGCGCGGACTTAAAAACTCATTAGAAACCAAACAAATACAAGGCTTGTTCTTTGCGGGACAAATCAATGGCACAACCGGCTATGAAGAAGCTGCAGCGCAAGGTTTGTTGGCAGGGGTTAATGCTGCCCTATTTGCGCAGGAGCGTGAGACCTGGTGTCCGAAGCGTAATGAAGCGTATTTGGGTGTGATGGTTGATGATCTAATTACGCGCGGTGCGATAGAGCCGTATCGTATGTTCACCAGTCGCGCTGAATATCGTTTGCAGTTGCGTGAAGACAATGCGGATGTGCGCTTAACTGAAATTGGGCGAAGCTTGGGCATTGTGGATGAGGCGCGTTGGCAAGCCTTCGAGGCGAAGCGTGAAGCCGTGGCGTTGGAATCGCAACGCTTACGTAGCACTTGGGTTAATCCGCGCATTTTGCCTATCGAAGATGCCCTGCGCGTGTTGGGGAAAAACATTGAGCGCGAGTATTCGCTACACGAATTATTGCGACGTCCCGATGTGACGTATGCCGCGCTGATGACGCTCCCCGGGGCGGGCGTTGCCGCCCTAGAGGCGGTGGCGCTACAAATTGAAGTGCAAGCTAAATATCAGGGCTATATCGAGAAGCAGCAGGGCGAAATTGATCAACGCGCGCACTACGAAGAGTTTAATTTGCCGAGCGATTTGGATTACCGTTCGGTGCGCGGCCTGTCTATGGAAGTGCAACAAAAGCTCAATCAACATAAACCGCAAACAATTGGCCAAGCAGGACGTATTGCAGGCATAACGCCAGCAGCCGTTTCGTTGCTGTTGGTACATTTGAAGCGAGGTTTTAAGGTAGATCACTTGGAAAATACGCTTGATGCATAAAGTAGAGACATTAAGTGCGGGGATAAAAACGTTAGGTTTGGATCTGCCCATGGCCACGCAAGCCCAATTGCTAGCTTATGTGGCGCTATTACATAAGTGGAATAAGGTCTATAACCTGACGGCCATTCGCGATGAAAACGAAATGGTGAGCCATCACTTACTCGATAGTTTGGCAGTATTGCCCCATCTTTGGGCTGGACGTTGGTTGGACGTGGGGTGTGGTGGTGGCATGCCAGGTTTGGTGTTGGCGATGGCGCGCCCAGACTGGCAATTTACCCTGCTAGATAGTAACAGCAAGAAAACAGGATTTGTGCAACAAGCCACTATTGAGCTGGGTTTGAGCAATGTGAGTGTCCACTGCGGTCGAGTTGAGGAATGGAATCCTGCGAGTCAATTTGATGGAATTATTTCTCGTGCCTTTGCCGAGTTGGGTGACTTTGTGCGGGTAAGCCGCCATTTGCTTGCACCCAATGGACGTTGGGCAGCGATGAAGGGCGCACCAGAAATGGAGTTAGCAAGCATTCCTGCGGGATGCGAGCTTGAGCGGATGATAAAACTTAAAGTCCCAGGTGTGGATGCGGCGCGTAGTTTGGTGATTGCGAAGGTATGGGAGGAGCACAGGGTATGACGAAAATAATGGCTATCACGAACCAAAAAGGGGGGGTGGGTAAAACGACCACCACCGTCAATTTGGCCGCTAGTTTAGCCGCCGCCAAAAAACGTGTGTTGTTGGTGGATTTAGATCCACAGGGCAATGCGACGATGGGTAGTGGGATTAATAAGGGCGACCTGCAAACTTCTATTTATCACGTGCTGTTAGATGAAGCGACTGTTGCGCAAGCGCGGATTGCCTCGGAAAAAGGTGGTTATGACGTTATTCCTGCCAACCGAGATTTGGCGGGGGCAGAAATTGAGTTGGTGGGGGTTGAAGGGCGAGAGATGAGGCTTAAAAATGCGCTCGAAAAGGTTGCGGTTGAGTATGACTATATTTTAGTTGATTGCCCGCCAGCGCTTAACTTACTTACCTTGAACGGGCTGTGTGCTGCGCGTTCGGTCATGATTCCAATGCAGTGCGAGTATTACGCGCTGGAGGG
>JAGVFD010000141.1 GCA_020057805.1 Sideroxydans sp.
GGTGGCGCGGCGTTGTCGGTGCGCCACATTACGGGCAAGCCGATTAAATTTATCGGCGTCAGTGAGAAGCCCAACGGCCTGGAAGCGTTCCACCCCGACCGCATGGCACAGCGCATCTTGGGCATGGGTGATGTGTTGTCGCTGCTAGAAGAAGCACAACGCAATGTAGATCACGGTGAAGCAGAAAAGCTCGCCAAAAAAATGCAGAGCGGTAAAGGATTCGACCTCAACGATTTCAAAATGCAAATCGTGCAGATGAAAAAAATGGGCGGCATGTCAGCACTGATGGATAAGTTGCCAGCACAACTCGCCAATGCTGCCGCTGGCGCAAAAGTGGATGAACGCCAAATTAATCGTACCGAAGGCATCATCAATTCGATGACCCCTTACGAGCGTAGCCACCCCGAACAACTCAAAGCTTCTCGCAAACGCCGCATCGCGGCAGGTGCAGGCGTACAGGTGATGCACGTCAATCAACTTCTAAATCAATTCGAACAGTCACAAAAAATGATGAAGATGTTCAGCGGCAAAGGCGGCATGGCCAAGATGATGCGCGGCATGGCGGGCAAGTTGCCGGGGATGCGCTAAACCTTTTTATCCACGAAAGCACGAAAAATAAAAGCTGCGTTGGTTTTGATTTGTTCGTAATCTTTTCGTGTCATTCGTGGACAAGTTTTTTACTTTATGAGGCAATAAACATGACACTCAAAGCAATCATATTCGACGTTGACGGCACACTCGCAGACACTGAAGACGGCCACCGCAAATCTTTCAACAAGGCATTCGCCGAGAACGGGCTGGACTGGAACTGGGATGTGGCGCTGTATGACAAGCTACTCAAAGTGACAGGCGGCAAAGAGCGCATCAAGTATTTCGTCTCGGATTTTCTCAAGGGCTATACCAAGCCAGAAAATTTCGATGACTTTGTAAAGCATCTCCATGCCATCAAGACAGGTCACTACACCGCTATGCTGCGCGAAGGTTCGATTCCATTGCGCCCTGGCATCAAGCAACTCATCAACGATGCGCGCAAGGCTGGTATCACGCTCGCCATCGCCACCACCACTACTGCAGAGAACGTGACCGCGCTTTTGGAAGTGGGCTTGGGTAAAGATTGGGCAAGCTACTTCGCTGCCAATGGTTGTGGCGACATCGTACCGCTGAAAAAACCCGCACCAGATATTTACAACTGGGTGCTCAACGAACTCAAACTTGCACCGCAAGATTGCATCGCACTGGAAGATTCGTATAACGGCTTGCGCTCTTCTTTGGCGGCAAACATCAAGACCTACATCACTACCAATCCTTACACACTGAAACAAGATTTCACTGGTGCGGCGGCGGTGCTGGAAGACTTGGGCGACTTGCCGAGTTTTTACAAGATGATTGGGTTGCGCGCTTAACTCCAATATCTCGTCATTCCGGCCTGCGCCGGAATGACGGGCTCACCATCAAACCGAGTAAGACAACCCTCCGTATTTCCTGCTAACCTTGAGGCCAATTTAATCCGCCTCACCCCACCATGCAAAATTACTTAAAACGCATCCTCACCGCGCGCGTCTATGACGTGGCTATCGAAACGCCGCTAGAGCACGCGCCCACTTTATCGGCACGCACAGGCAATCGCATTCTGTTCAAGCGCGAAGACATGCAGCCCGTGTTCTCGTTCAAGTTACGCGGCGCGTATAACAAGATGGCGCACCTATCCCCTGCTCAATTAAAGCAAGGCGTCATCGCCGCATCTGCGGGCAATCATGCGCAAGGGGTAGCCCTGTCTGCACATCGCTTGGGTTGCAAAGCCACCATCGTGATGCCCACCACCACACCGCAAGTGAAGATTGATGCGGTGCGTCACTTCGGTCAGCGCTCGGTAGAAATTGTGCTGCATGGTGATAGCTACAGCGACGCTTACACCCATGCGCTGGCGCTGGAAAAAGAAAAGAAACTCACCTTCGTCCACCCCTTCGACGACCCGGATGTCATCGCGGGGCAAGGCACGATTGGCATGGAGATCCTGCGCCAGCACCAAGCCCCCATTCACGCCATCTTCTGCGCCATCGGCGGCGGCGGATTGATTGCAGGCGTGGCGGCTTATGTGAAACAAGTGCGCCCTGATATCAAAATTATCGGCGTACAAACCACCGATTCCGACGCGATGTATCGCTCGCTCAAAGCCAAGAAACGCGTACAACTTGCCGATGTCGGCTTGTTCTCTGATGGCACCGCGGTCAAATATGTAGGTGAAGAAACCTTCCGCATCTGCAAAAAATACGTGGATGAAGTCATCTTGGTCGACACCGACGAAGTGTGCGCAGCGATCAAGGATGTATTTCAAGACACCCGCTCCATCCTCGAACCTGCTGGCGCACTCGCCGTTGCGGGAGCGAAAGCGTATGCAAAGCGCGAACAACTCAAAGGCGAGACGCTCATCCCGATCGCTTGCGGTGCGAACATGAACTTCGACCGCCTGCGTTTCGTTGCTGAACGTGCCGAGATTGGCGAAAAGCGCGAAGCAATCTTGGCTGTCACCATTCCCGAGACACCGGGTAGCTTCCGCAAATTCTGCGCATTGCTCGGCAAACGCAACATCACCGAATTCAACTATCGCTATGCCGACCCTACAGCCGCGCAAGTGTTCGTTGGCATCCAAGTGAAAGACCAATCGGAAGCGACTGATCTTGTCGAAAAACTCCAGCGCAACAAGTTACCTACGCTCGACCTCTCCGACAACGAGATGGCAAAGCTGCATTTGCGTCACCTCGTCGGCGGCCACGCGCCCGAAGCTAAAGACGAAATCATGTTCCGTTTCGAATTCCCAGAACGCCCTGGCGCACTGATGAACTTCCTAAACAGCATGAGCCACAACTGGAACATCAGCCTGTTCCATTACCGCAACCACGGCGCAGATTACGGCCGCGTGTTGGTGGGAATGCAAGTGCCCAAGACCGACAAAAAAGCACTCAAGACCTTCCTCGACACCCTCGGCTATCCCTATTGGGACGAGAGTGACAATCCGGCTTACAAACTGTTTTTGGGATAAGCGCCAATGAGTACGGACTCTTTCCGTGACTTCACCCTGGAGCAACTCGCCGCCCTCGACGGACTGCGCTGCAAGCGCATGTTTGGTGGGCATGGGCTTTACTCAGGCGAGGTGTTTTTTGGCATCGTGTTTGATGGGCGGCTGTATTTCAAAACGCACCCTGACACTTTGCAGGATTATCTAGCGCATCATGCCGCTGTATTCGCGCCTTCCGAAAAACAAACTTTGAAGAATTACCGCGAAGTTCCCGTCGATATTTTGGAAGATAGCGAAAGTTTGGTGCTTTGGGCACAGAAGGCGGTGGGTCAATGAACATCCAAGCTAGGAAGCAGGCGCTTCGACAACGTATAATCGCCGCCCGCGACAATCTGACGCCAAGCTTACGGGCACATTTGAGTCGGCAGATTGTGCAGCAGGTGTGCGGCTTGAAGACCTATCAGACGGCGCGCACGGTGTTGGGTTATTTGAATTTTGGCTCGGAGTTGCACAGTGAGTTGTGGGTGCAGCAGGCTTTGCGCGATGGCAAACAAGTTTTGTTGCCGCGTGTAAATAAGGCCAGCAAACGTTTGGCGTTGTTCGAGGTGAGCGATTTAAGCCGTGATGTGGCGCCGGGTTTGTGGGGCATACGCGAACCGATTATTGAGCAGTGCAAGCCGTTCGATGCTTTGGGTCAGTTAAATTTCATCTTGCTGCCTGGGGTTGCCTTTGATAGTGAAGGTGGGCGACTGGGTTACGGTGGTGGGTTCTACGACAAGTTGCTGGCTAGTTTGCCGCATAGGCCGACCTTGGTAGCGGGTGCATTTGAATTGCAAGTGATTACAGAGATTCCGCAAGAAAGCACTGACCACAGGATTGATTGGTTGGTGACAGAGAATGAATTGATAAGCTGTACTTTAGGGAGAGAGTAAAAATGGCACTACAACAACCAGACTACGATCCACAAGAAACCCAAGAATGGCTGGACTCGCTGCAATCCGTATTGGATAAAGAAGGCGGCGACCGCGCTCACTTCTTGATTGACCAACTCATCAATCACGCACGTTTGGCAGGCGACGATTTGCCGATTAGCGCAACCACACCCTACATCAACTCTATCCCGCTGGATAAAGAAGAACGCTCGCCGGGCAATCACGATATGGAGCACCGCATTCGCGCACTGATGCGCTGGAACGCGATGGCCATCGTATTAAACGCGAACAAAGAATCTTCCGAACTGGGCGGCCACATCGCCAGCTTCGCGTCTGCCGCGACTCTATATGACGTGGGCTTCAACCATTTCTTCCACGGCAAGACCGACACTCACGGTGGCGACTTGGTGTATTTCCAAGGTCACTCGTCTCCCGGCGTGTACGCGCGCGCTTTTATGGAAGGCCGTATCAGCGAAGAGCAGCTATATAAATTCCGCCA
>JAGVFD010000007.1 GCA_020057805.1 Sideroxydans sp.
ATTTCTATATGGGCTTGTTGCGGTGTATGGCTGATTGGCATTAGTCGGGCCGAGCCGGGTGGCTCATTCCCCTTGCACTGCTCATAGGTTTCGTAGAGTTTTTGAATCCAGCTCATGTCAAACCTCCAGCCTTGCTTCTTCGATTTCAACGCCAAGCAGGTTGCGTTCCTTATCAAATTTCTTAGCACTCATTTCACGAACGAATTTGCGTACTGTGCAATCTTGCGGTCGATCAAATCGTATGTTTCCGTTAATCATCGTTGGTCGAGAAAAGCGGGCATTGAGTTTGTCTTCGCCAATCTCGTCGGGATAATCGAAGCCATGAAACATCAAACCAAAAGCCAGCTCGCCTTCGCCATCGTAAGGGCTGGTTCCTGAACCAAACACGCACGGTTCAACATATCCTTGGCAATCCCGCGTTCCAAGGAAAATATCCTGGCGACCGCCACGATCCAGCATACGTTTGGCAACGATGTGGTGTTTGGCTTCGTTTCTGTCATCCGCTAATTCAGGGCGGTGTTCATTCCACTCGAAATGGGCGCGAACTTGGTATTCCACGTCAGACAGGAATGTATAAATGGCCAAGGAGTTGCCACCGCCAAATTCCAAAGGTTTTGTGCCCTTTGTTTGTGTACGAATGCGCTTCATCACTCGCACTTCGTCAATGACCCAGATGAAAGTTGGCTTCCAGTAAATTGACTTGGCAATGCCTTTAAGTGCCTCGTAGGTGGGGATGTGATACGAACATTTTTCACCACCGATGCGAGTCAGCGGATCGGTGAATAGGGCATGTCGCGCCCAGACCTTAAATTCTATGTTGTTCCGCTTAAGCATAAAGTCTCCATATTTCTCAAGGGTGTTTCGCTTAGTCCAAACTCGTCGCTGTAGTATTGGTACTTAAGGTAAAGAATACCTGTTCCATCTTGTATTTCCTGCACAGCCCCTTCTTTCGTTAGTCGTTCCAAAACATTGGGAAAAACATTGACGGTAAATTGCTGCGCACGGCGCAGCATATCGAACTCTTTGTCCGGCAGGTAAGCCGCACACAGTTCGGCGACGATTGCTTGTCCCGCTTTGCCATATTGAACGATGACACCGCGCGTCGGCGCATTAATGGCCTTGAAAGCTTTCGCGGCAGACATGAACGATTGACGCAGGTAGATGTTGGGTTTGTGTCCAGCTTTTTCACCATATTCATGTACGGCTAATGAGTTGTCTGAAAGGAGGTTGAGTAGGGTGTCTGTGTGCCCAATGGCTCTTTCAGATAGCGGGTAATCCATTTCATTCTGACGATTAAAGAAGTAATACTTGTAGTAGCGTTTCATTGCTTCAAGGCCAATTCGGTCGTTGCCAAATTGGAGCGGATTATCTTCGTATTCATCCAGTACACGTTCAGCTTGGTCTCTCCCGATACAAATATCCTGCAACATATCAATGTGCTCATCTTGGGGATTGATCACATGGACAATTCCAATGTCGCGCAGACCATTGCGGTTGCATCGTCCAGCCGCTTGAGCGATTGAATCCAGTCCAGCAGTAAAGCGAATAACCGCACCAAAATCGACATCGACACCAGCTTCAATCAGTTGAGTGCTGAAGCAAAGTACAGGTAGTCGCTTTTCTAAACGCTCCCGAATTTCGGTCAAGATTGTTTTGCGATGAGCAGGACACATGCTGGTGCTCAAATGGTAGAGCGGGATGTCCGACTGTTCTTTGCAGAGGCGATATAAAGTTTGAGCAGCATTCTTTGTGTTGACGATTACCAAGCAACTTCCGACACGATGCGTTTCTTCCATTGCTAGTGAGGTAATCTCGTCATTCGACCAACCACCGGGCTTGCGACTGTTTTTCACTTCGACTCGCTTCAGCTCATTGAATAGTTTTTTTACATCAGGCATCAGTTCATTACCTGCTGGTATTTTGAGTGCGCCTTTCTCGACATTAACTTGATCGAGTAATGGTTGGGTGGCGGTACACAGGACAACGGTGCTCCCGCACTGCTCGACTAAAAAATTGATAGCGTTGTTGAATAGATGAACACAGTTAACTGGCAGCGTTTGGATTTCATCGAAGATCAGCACGCTATTAGCGAGCTGGTGCATTCGCCGTGCGCCCCGTGTTCCAGCACCAAAGAGAGTTTCCAGTAATTGCACACTCGTGGTGTAGACAACAGGCGCATCCCAGTTTTCTGCCAAAATTTTCCCGCGCCAACTTTGCTCTTCTGGCGTTAGGTTGGAATGGTGTTCGAGAACGACGCTGCTCGGTTCTGTACCTTGGGGCTCCAGAATGTTTCGTACCACCTCGGCGTTCTGGTCGATGATGGATGTGAACGGAATGACGTAAATTACCCGATCCATCTTGTGCTTCTTTGCGTGGTGTAGCGCAAAGCGTAGGCTTGCGAGTGTTTTGCCTCCGCCCGTGGGGACGGTCAGGGTATAGATGCCTTTGTCGCGTGATGCGGCATTGTGGCAATGGTTGGAAATATCACACCGAAGGGAATCAATCTTCTTGCTTGGTTTAAACCCTGCAAGGTGATTCTCCAAGCGCTCGCACAAGACATCCCATTCAGTGTATCGACCATGCGCTCTTAATTTTGCCGCCTTGGGACTTTCAAAATCCGCTGAATCAACGCGGTCTGCATC
>JAGVFD010000080.1 GCA_020057805.1 Sideroxydans sp.
ATCGCTGACATCATCATGAATGCAGGTACGGTGGTGTGGAACGGTCCGGTTGGCGTGTTTGAATATGACCAATTCGGCGAAGGCACAAAAACCATCGCAATGGCGATTGCCAATACCAAGGCGTTCACTTTGGCGGGGGGTGGCGATACGATTGCCGCAATTCAGAAGTACGACATCTACGACAAGGTGTCTTACATCTCTACTGCGGGTGGTGCATTCCTGGAGTTCCTCGAAGGCAAAACATTGCCTGCTGTGGCGATTCTGGAAGAACGCGCAAAGTCTTAATAACCTAGGAATCACATGCTACGTAGAACAAAAATAGTTGCAACGCTGGGCCCTGCTTCCAGCGATCAAAAAGTCCTTGAGGCAATGATTCGCGCCGGTGTTGATATGGTGCGTATGAATTTCTCTCATGGTTCAGCGCAAGATCACATGAAGCGTGCCGAAACCGTACGTGCAGCGGCTGCCGCAGTGGGCCGCACCGTGGGCATCTTGGCTGACCTACAAGGACCAAAGATTCGCGTGCGAAAATTTCAAAATGACAAAATTATTTTGAACAAAGGCGATGCGTTTATTTTGGATGCCACATTAGATGGTTTAGGCAACCAAGAGCGCGTGGGGCTGGATTACAAAGAGCTGCCAAATGATGTGGAAGTCGGTACCGTGTTGTTGTTGAACGACGGTTTGCTGGAGTTCCACGTCACCGGTGTCAAAGGTCCAGAGGTGCATTGCGTTGTGGTACGTGGCGGTGTGTTATCGAACAATAAAGGTATCAATCGCAAAGGTGGTGGATTGACTGCGCCCGCGTTGACTGACAAGGACAAAGAAGACATCAAGACGGCGGCGCTAATTAAGGCGGACTATCTGGCGGTATCTTTCCCGCGTTGTGCGGATGACATGAAGTTAGCCCGTTCATTGATGCACGCAGCGGGCGGTAAAGCCATGTTGCTGGCAAAAATTGAGCGCGCAGAAGCCATCCCTGTGTTGGGCGAAATCATTGATGCTTCTGATGCCATCATGGTGGCGCGCGGTGACTTGAGCGTGGAAGTGGGCGATGCGGCGGTTCCTGGTTTGCAAAAAAAGATGATCAAAATGGCACGTGAGCGTAACAAGATTGCTATCACGGCCACGCAAATTATGGAGTCCATGATCACCGCGCCGATTCCGACGCGAGCTGAAGTATCTGACGTGGCGAATGCTGTGTTGGATGGTACGGATGCGGTCATGTTGTCAGCTGAAACAGCCGTAGGTGATTATCCCGTTGAAACCATTGAAGCGATGGCGCGTATTTGCATTAGCGCCGAACGTGAAGATGAACATCATGCGGTTGATCATCGTACGGTGGTACAAAAGTTTGCATGCATTGACCAGTCGATTGCGATGTCTGCTTTGTATGCCGCATCTCATTTCAAAGTGAAAGCTATTGTGGCATTGACCGAGTCGGGATCTACACCGTTGTGGATGTCTCGTATGAATGCGGAAGCGCCTATTTACGCACTGACCCCTAAACAAGAAACTTTAACCAAAGTGACTTTATTTAGTGGCGTGCACCCCATCTCCTTTACACCTAAAACCAAGGATCAATCTCAAGTGTTGATTGATGCGGAGCAGACGCTCGTTGCAAAGGGCTTGCTCAAAGAAGGCGATCTCATGGTGATGACGGTGGGTGAAGCGGTGGGTAAATCAGGACATACCAACACGATGAAAATTGTGCGCGTAGGCGATCACCACAAGACATAAGTGGTTGAGCGCCGCTCGTTAAAAAATTAAACTGCAGCACCGAAAAATTCGTAATTAAATTTAATCAGGAGGAAATATGGCACTCGTATCCCTGCGTCAACTACTCGATCACGCTGCTGAGCATAGCTATGGCTTGCCCGCATTCAACGTGAATAACTTGGAACAAGTCAAAGCGATTATGGAAGCGGCTGATCAATGCAACAGCCCAGTGATCATGCAAGGTTCCGCAGGCGCACGTAAGTACGCTGGTGAGCCATTCTTGCGTCACCTTATCGAAGCCGCTGTTGAGATGTATCCGCACATCCCCGTCGTTATGCACCAAGACCACGGCGCATCCGAAGGCGTGTGTATCAACGCGATCCGCTCTGGTTTCTCCAGCGTGATGATGGACGGCTCTTTGATGACCGACGGTAAGACACCTTCTTCATTCGAATACAACGTCAACGTGTCACGCAGTGTTGTGAACATGTCCCACGCAGTTGGCGTTTCCGTCGAAGGCGAATTGGGTTGCTTGGGTTCGTTGGAATCTGGCCACGGTGAAAAGGAAGACGGCCACGGCGCGGAAGGCGTATTGAGCCACGACCAACTGTTGACCGACCCAGATGAAGCCGCTGAATTCGTCAAGCTGACGCAAGTTGATGCATTGGCGATCGCGATCGGCACCTCCCACGGTGCGTACAAGTTCACCAAGCCGCCCACAGGCGACACCTTGGCGATCAGCCGCATCAAAGAGATCCACGCACGTATCCCTAACACCCACCTCGTGATGCACG
>JAGVFD010000263.1 GCA_020057805.1 Sideroxydans sp.
ACGCACTTTGCATCGAGCCAAGTACATGTGCAGACACACGCCGCCTCGCTCATTGAATTGAATAACGGAGATGTACGTGCGTTTTGGTTCTCGGGCAGTCGGGAGGGCGCGGCCGATGTCACCATTAACAGCGCCATTTTTGATGCGACGAAAAAGCAATGGAGCGCAGAGCAGGGGGTGACAGGGCGCGTGCAAACGCAACGCGACTTGCATCGCTACATCGCAAAAGTAGGTAACCCGGTGCCGATGCGCGCCCCCGATGGTTCACTGTGGTTGTTTTATGTCACGGTGTCGCTTGGCGGGTGGGCGGGCAGTTCGATTTCGATGCTCACTTCCACCGATGAAGGCGCTACCTGGGGCGCCCCCCGCCGCCTGATTACCTCGCCTTTCATTAACATCAGCACCTTGGTTAAAGCGCCGCCCTTTGTGTATGCCGATGGCACGGTGGGCGTGCCGGTGTATCACGAATTTGTGAGCAAATTTGCCGAAGTATTGCATCTCGATAAGACCGGCAAAGTCATCGACAAACAGCGTTTGGCGGCGGGAGGGCAAGGCACTTTGCAGCCCGTGGTATTGGTGCGTAATGAGCAAGAAGCCTTGGTGTTGACGCGTTATGCCGGGGCAGACAGCGCGCCCCGTGTGATGAGCATGGCGACTACCGATGGCGGGCGTCATTGGAGCAAGCCGCAAAAGTCCAACTTGAAAAATCCCAATGCCGCTTTGAGCGCTTTGGTGCTGCCCGATGGCAAATTGTTGGCGGTGCTGAACGACCAAGAGCAAGGGCGCGACAGCTTGAGTTTGCAACTGTCGAGTGATGGCGGCACGACATGGCGCGAACTGCGTCGTCTTGAAGAGATGGGCGGCTTAAGCCAGCAATTGGCAGATGAGCGAGCTTGCCTGAACGTGGTGGAAGGCATGCTACGCAGCTCGGATGCGCGCCTGCAAAACCTAGAAGCCGCGCAACTGGCGGACTATGTGAGTTCCGCCAAACCTTTGGTGCGTGTGGGAGAAGCCTGTCGTTTTGAGTTCTCCTATCCCTATTTGATGCAAGCGCATAACGGTGACATTCATCTGCTGTACACGTGGAATCGCGTGTTGATTAAACATGCGGTATTTGATGCGCTGTGGATGCAGCAACGATTGAGTCAGGAGCAGCCATGATGAATTTCACAGATGGAATGGGATTGTCGGTGTGGGCGTTGGTGTGGCTGTTGCTCGCCTTGCGCTTGCCGCTCGTGATGCGTCTCGCGCCGTGGCAACGTGCGGGCGTGTTGTTGTTGATTTACATCATGGTGTTGTTGCCGATTTTTGGCTGGTCGTTGGCGGGGCGCTTGCGCGGCTTTTTCGGTGATTTAAGCACCACCAGCGCCTTGCTGTTAGGCGCGGCGTTGTTCACGCGCTTACGCTTTTTATCCAGTGGCAATGCAGCCCCGTTGTGGAATGTGCGCGAACGTTTTAGTTTGTTGCTATTCATCAGCATACTGGCTTTGTTGTTGTATCCCTTTGCACTCGGCATCGGCACGCTCGATCCTTATCGCGCCGGCTTTGGCAGCGTGTCGCTACTGTTAATGCTGGCGCTGCTGTCGTTATGGTTTATGCGCCGTGGGCTTTATTTATTGCCTTTGGTGAGTGCGTTGGCGGTGATGGCATGGAGCATGCGCTTACTCGAATCAACCAATGTGTGGGATTACTTGCTCGATGCGCCGCTGGCAATCTACGCCTTGGTGAGTGTGATTAAGACCTTTAGGGTGGCACGCAAAACGTCCGCAAACTTTGATTGAAGGAACTTAATTTCGTGAGCCAATTAAATCGCAACGACTACCGCACCTTGTCACTGGCTGCCCTGGGCGGCGCGCTGGAATTCTACGACTTCATCATCTTCATCTTCTTTGCCGCCGCCATCGCGCAATTATTTTTCCCGCCTGATATGCCCGATTGGTTACGCCAAGTGCAAACCTACGGCATCTTCGCGGCGGGCTATCTGGCACGTCCGTTGGGCGGCATCATCATGGCGCACTTCGGCGATTTGTTTGGGCGTAAGCGCATGTTCATGTTGAGTATCTTGCTTATGGCCGTGCCGACATTACTCATTGGTTTGTTGCCGACTTATGCCGTCATCGGTATCTGGGCGCCTATTTTGCTGCTGGCGCTACGTGTGATGCAGGGCGCAGCCATCGGCGGCGAAGTGCCGGGTGCGTGGGTGTTTGTGGCCGAGCACGTGCCGCAACGTTATGTGGGTTTTGCCTGTGGCACGCTCACCGCAGGGCTGACGGGCGGCATCTTGTTAGGCTCGCTGGTGGCGATGGCGGTGAACGCACGGTATGCCCCCGCTGAATTACTGGCGGAAGGTTGGCGTGTGCCGTTCATCATCGGTGGTGTGTTCGGTCTAGTGTCGGTGTGGTTGCGCGGCTACCTGCATGAGACGCCCGTGTTTAAAGAAATGCAGGCGCGTCAACAATTAGCGGATGAACTGCCACTGAAAACGGTGGTGCGCGAGCATCGCCCCGCCATCGTGCTCACCATGCTGCTCACTTGGCTGTTGTCGGCTGCCATCGTGGTGATGATTTTAATGACGCCCACCTTGATGCAAAAGCTCTTCGCCATTTCCGCCAGCATGGCCTTGCAAGCCAATAGCCTCGCCATTTTGAG
>JAGVFD010000208.1 GCA_020057805.1 Sideroxydans sp.
AAGAGAGAGCATATGAGCGAAGATCTGCCACCGGGAAAGCAAGAAATTAGTGAGTTGCCTTTAGTGAAACTGGGTATTGGTGATGTTATGCAGTTGCAGGATTTTTCGTCCAGCAAAGATCAATACTATGTAAAGCTCATCGGCTATTCCAACAAAAAAAGTGTGCTGGTTTCGCACCCGATGTTGGGAGAGAAACTGGTATTTGTGAAGAAGGGCGAGAGTTATTTGGTGCGCGGTTTTTCGGGTACGAGGACATATGAGTTCACAGCGAATGTGATTAATGTCTGCCTTACACCTTATCCCTACTTACATCTGTCTTTCCCTGCGCAAGTCACCACCGTCAATATGCGTGACACCTTGCGCATTAAGCTAAAGCTGGTGTGTTCGGTGAAGTCAAAGTCTGCTGCCGCGCCCATTACGGCTTCAATCGTGGATATGAGTCTTGCGGGTGCGCTAATTCAATCCAAATTCGATTTTGGTCAGTTGGGCGAAGAGGTGGAAGTCAGCTTTCGCTTGCCGGTCGATGGCGAGGTTGTCTTGTTCACTGTGCCATCGCTTATTCGAAATATGGGCAGTGAAATTGACAGCGTCAGCGGAGAAAAATTGATTCAGCGCGGAATGCAGTTTTTACAGACAGAAGGTAGCGAACGGCTTGCTTTGCAGAATTATATCTACAAGCAAATGACCGGGAATTGACGGATGCAGCGTGCAGGACTTGAATGCCTCGGGAGTCCCGCCGCCTTTCTCCTTTGAATGTTTCACTCTTCGCCCGCAAGGGCGATTTTATTTGGATATATCCGATGATTAGGCAAGACACTTTCAACCATCTGCAACCTCAATCCGTCTGGTCTCACTTTGCCACCTTGTGTGCCATTCCACGCGCTTCGTTACATGAAGAGGCGCTCAAGCAAAATATCATCGAGTGGGCGCAGGCGCGTGGCATCGAATACGTCGTCGATGCGGTGGGTAATCTCATCCTGAAAAAACCAGCGAGTCCTGGTTGTGAATCCATGCCTGGGGTCATTTTGCAAGGTCATCTAGATATGGTGTGTCAGGCCAACGCGGGCACGGTGCATGACTTTGCACGTGATGCGATTAAACCCGTGGTACGGGATGGCTGGTTGATTGCCGAGAACACCACCTTGGGTGCAGACAATGGCATTGGCGTGGCGTTGGCACTGGCCGCACTGGAAGAAGCAAATTTGCAACATCCTGCATTGGAAGTGTTGCTCACCGTCAATGAAGAATCGGGCATGGATGGCGCGCGCGGTTTGGCACGCGGCACTTTGCAGGGCAAGTTACTCATCAATCTAGACACAGAAGAGTGGGGTCACTTTTATCTGGGTTGTGCGGGCGGAGTGGATGTGGAGGTGCGAAATGTCCAACATTCCGCTCGCCCTGAACGTGTTGAAGGGGAGGACGTGCCGCACGACTACGCCGTGGTGCGATTTGATGTGAGCGGTTTGCGTGGGGGACATTCAGGTATCGACATACATCTTGGGCGTGGCAATGCCATCAAATTGCTGGCGGAGGCGCTGCGCGATTTGTCTGCCCACACCGATGTGCGCATTATTGAGATGAAGGGCGGCTCGGCGCGCAACGCGATTCCGCGTGAAGCGTATGCCATTTGTGCGTTACCGCTTGCCGTGGTGGCGGGTATGGATGCGTGGGTGGAACATCGGCTGGCAGCGTGGCAGCAACGCTTTGCCGAGATGGATGCGCAGGTAGCGTTGCGTTACGAGTTAGACGAGATGCCCATCGGCAAAGCGATTCAACGTGAGGCACGGGATCGCATATTGGGTTTCCTTGATGCGGCGCTTAACGGCGTACAAAACATAAGCGCCGACTTTGCGGGCGTGACCGACACGTCGAGCAATCTGGGCGTGCTGTCACTCGTTCAAGGCACGCTTAAAGTAACGTTCAAAGTGCGTTCGCTGCATGATGCACGCGCCGCCGCACTGGCAGACAAACTCGTTTTGTTCGCATCCGCTTATGCATTGCAAGCGCACAAAGAGGGCGCTTATCCGGGCTGGACACCTAACCCCTCATCTCCTTTGCTTGCGCTGTGCCAGCAGGTTCACACCGCGCAGTTTGGGCAGCCTGCTGGATTGCAAGTGATTCACGCAGGGCTGGAATGCGGCCTACTCGCCGCCAGTCATCCGCATCTCGATATGATTTCTTTCGGCCCCAATATTCGTGGAGCACACGCGCCCGGTGAGCGGGTAGAGATAGTCTCGGTGGCGCATTGCTGGACGTTACTGAAGGCGGTGTTGCAGGCGCTTGCTCATTAGTGAGTCTCTATAAATCCAAAGTCCCGTCATACCGGCCCTGCGCCAGTGTGACGAATTATTGGAGGAGCCTTAAGCCATTAGGCGCGCCTCATTCCAAAAAGTGTCACGTTGCAACGCGGTACAATCGCGCCCTCGCTCTGGAAGTCAATTTTCCTCACCGTCCAATCTTTAATTTTTCACACAAAACACAATGAACTCACATCAATTTTTACTCATGGCGATTCCCGCAGTGGTTGCGTTGACGGGCGGCGCATTGGCTGCGGTATGGAGCCCTAGTCATCAAACACGTAGCCTGATTCAGCACTTTGCAGCCGGGGTAGTGTTGGCTGTATTGGCGGTTGAGTTGCTGCCCGAAATTGGGCGCGAACATGCCCCTGGCTGGGTACTCATCAGCGCCTTTGCGCTAGGTAGTTTGTTCATGTACGGCCTGAAGCTATGGACGATGCGACTAGAACATCAAGAAGCGTCAGCGGGCGGGGATGCGGCAAAAAGTATGAGCATGGGATTGTTGCTGGCGACTTTTATTGATGTGGCTACCGATGGATTTATCATCGGCGCGGGATTCGCGGTAGGCGGTGAGACGGGGATGATTTTAGCTTTGGGGCTGTCGGTTGAATTGCTATTTTTGGGCATGGCCTTGAGTTCTGCGGCCTTGGCAGGCTGGCGCATTGTGGCGGTGTCGGGGGCGTTGGGCGCAACCGTGTTGACGTTTGCTGTCGTGGGTAATTTTGCATTGGCAGGCGCATCACATGCCGTCATCGGCGCAGCGCTGGCATTTAGTGCGGCAGCTTTGCTTTATTTGGTGACCGAAGAGTTGCTGATGGAAGCGCA
>JAGVFD010000096.1 GCA_020057805.1 Sideroxydans sp.
CAAGGTGGTGGCGGTTGGGAAGAAGGCGGAGGGGTTGTTGGCGGAGATGGGTATAACGATGACCAGTGCGGTGCGTCATCCTGCAAATGGTGGCGCAACGGAATTCGCTAACGGTCTGCAAGCGTTGATGTGAGCCATGTCTAATCTACCCTTCGATTCCAAACCTTTTCTAGCCAGCCTGCCTTTGCAGCCTGGGGTGTATCGCATGTTGGATGAAGTGGGGCAGGTGTTGTACGTCGGCAAGGCGAATCAACTCAAGAAGCGCGTCAGTTCGTATTTTCAGATTAGTAATCTATCGCCGCGCATCCGTTTGATGGTGTCGCATATCGCGCGTATCGAGGTCACGGTGACGCGCTCCGAGGCGGAGGCGCTGTTGCTGGAGAACAACCTCATCAAGTCGCTCAAGCCGCGCTACAACATTTTATTTCGCGACGACAAAACTTATCCCTACATTGTGCTGACGGGCGACCCTTCACCGCGCTTGACCTACTATCGCGGTGCGACGGATAAGCGACATCAATACTTTGGCCCCTATCCCAACGCGAATGCAGCGAAAGAAAGTATCAATCTGTTACAAAAAGTATTCAGGTTGCGCACGTGTGAAGAAGGCGTTTTTAATAATCGCACACGTCCTTGTTTGCTACATCAGATCCATCGTTGCAGTGCGCCCTGTGTGGGCATTGTCAGTGCGGAGGATTACGCTAAAGATGTGCGTAATGCAGGTTTGTTGTTGCAGGGGAAATTTGATGAGGTAGAGAAGCGTCTGCGTGATGCTATGGAACAAGCCGCAGAGGCCACACACTATGAGCACGCCGCCGCGTTGCGTGACCAGTTACAAGCCTTGCACACTGTGCAAGAAAAACAATTTGTGGAGAGTGGGCGAGATACGGATGCTGACATCGTTGCGATTGTGGAAGCTGAAGGTGCGCTGTGTCTTAATCTGGCGGTGGTGCGCGGCGGGCGGCATTTGGGTGACAAACCTTTTTTTCCTAAAGATGTTCAAGGTCAAGATAGTAGCGAGGTGTTGGAAGCATTCCTCGCGCAACACTATTTGGAGCGTAGCGTTCCCCCGTTAATTATTACGAGTATTGAAGTCGCAGACGAAGCCTTCGAACATCTGTTGACAGAGCAAGCGGGACACAAGGTACAGATACGTCATGCGGTTACAGGAGAGCGGCGGCAATGGTTGGAGATGGCGCAAGCCAATGCGTTGCTGGCGTTGCGTCAACGTGCGGGCTTGCAAGCTGGGCAATCATTACGCCTGGAAGCCTTGCGTAGTGTTTTAACTCTGCCAGAAGTGAAGCGAATTGAATGTTTCGACATTAGTCATACCATGGGCGAAGCGACCATTGCTTCTTGTGTGGTGTATGACGATCTCGCCATTCGACCTCAAGAATATCGTCGTTACAATATCACCGGCATCACGCCTGGTGATGATTACGCTGCGATGCGGCAAGCCATGCTGAAGCGCTACCAAAAATTAAAGGCGGGTGAGGGAAAACGCCCTGATTTAATTTTGATTGATGGTGGTGCGGGTCAACTCAGCATGGGGATGGAGGTGATGCTGGAGCTGGGTTTAACCGACATTGCTCTAGTGGGCGTGGCTAAAGGCGTGGAACGCAAGGCGGGGATGGAGCAATTGTTACGACCCGGTGTTGAAAAATCATTACAATTACCGCCGGATAGTCCCGCTCTGCATTTGATTCAGCAAGTACGTGATGAGGCGCATCGTTTTGCCATTAGCGGGCATCGCGCTAAACGAGGCAAGGCGCGCACTACATCTAGTTTAGAAGAAATAGAAGGCGTGGGTGAGAAACGCCGCCGCAATCTGCTCACCCACTTTGGCGGGCTTAAAGGTGTACAACAAGCCAGTGTTGAAGAGCTGGCGCGAGTGGAAGGAATTAGTCCTGCCCTTGCCGAAAAAATTTATCAGGCCCTACATTAAACATGCCCTTGAATATCCCTAATCTGCTGACTTGGTTTCGCATCTTGCTCATCCCTGTATTTCTTGCCGTCTTTTATGTCTCGGATGAGACGTTGAGCATGCATCATAAGCACATGTTGAGCTTTGCGATTTTTTGGTTTGCGTCCATCACCGATTGGCTAGATGGTTATCTGGCGCGTATGTTAAATCAAAGCTCTGCGTTTGGTGCATTTCTTGATCCTGTCGCAGATAAACTGATGGTCGTTGCAGCACTCGTCATCCTACTTAATCTGGGCTATGTAGATGCCATCATTGCCTTCATCATTATTGGGCGTGAACTAGCTATCTCTGCTTTGCGTGAATGGATGGCTCAGTTGGGCGGTAGCAAGAGTGTGGCCGTGTCGATGATTGGAAAAGTGAAAACGGTATTTCAAATGTTGGCCATCCAATTTCTCTTGTTCCATGAGCCGCTTTTCGGCATCTCCACGCAATGGGTGGGCACACTGCTCATCTATCTAGCCGCTGTTCTGACACTATGGTCGATGGTGTATTACCTGATGTTGGCCGCACCAAAAATTAAATCTCAAAATCGTAATTGATTTTATTTAATCGCTCTGTATAATGCCGCGCTTCTCGGGGTGTAGCGTAGCCTGGTAGCGCGCCTGGTTTGGGACCAGGATGTCGGGAGTTCGAATCTCTCCACCCCGACCAGGTTCAAGTAGTAAGAAGTTTGTAGGATGCCGACAGAATTGTGCCCGTAGCTCAACCGGATAGAGCACCAGCCTTCTAAGCTGGGGGTTGCTGGTTCGATTCCAGTCGGGCACACCAACAGACTTCAACGATTCAACGGTGGTCGTAGCTCAGTTGGTAGAGCCCTGGATTGTGATTCCAGTTGTCGTGGGTTCGAGCCCCATCGATCACCCCATCTTCTTTTCGTATTTCCCCTCTATCAAATTCAAACGTCATGCCGTAATTTAGTGCAAAATTTACGCACTAATTTTCATTTTGAAAAAAATGACTTCTAAGGTTGCCACCTCGTTTCTAATCGCCATCGTGATTTTTGCAGTCACGTTCATGGCGTATCAGCAAAACTATTTTCTAAAGCCAGAGTTGGTTGTCTACGACTTTCAAGCAAAGATATTTCGCACAGAAACTCCTGTGCACCCTAAAGTAAAAGTGATTTTGGTGGACGAGGCCTCGCTTAAATCAATGAGCGCTGTCGCGGGTAGGTGGCCTTGGCCAAGAGCCATTTGGTCAGATCTGCTAGATTTTTTGGAAATGGGCGGCGCCAAGGCGGTGCTGTTTGATGTTTTATTTCTGGAGCAGCAAGATGCAGTCAATGATTCGGCGTTAATTGCGGCGAC
>JAGVFD010000209.1 GCA_020057805.1 Sideroxydans sp.
CGCCGCTCATTATAACGTCAGCTAGTTTTCTTCGGGCACACCTAAATTGCGCTTAAGCCAAATCAAACTTGCCGGTTTCAAGTCTTTCGTCGACCCCACAACCATTTCCTTACCAGGGCAGTTGGTGGGGGTGGTGGGGCCTAACGGTTGTGGAAAGTCCAACGTGATAGATGCTTTGCGTTGGGTTTTAGGTGAGTCGCGCGCCTCGGCTTTGCGCGGCGAGTCGATGCAGGACGTGATTTTTAATGGTTCCGGCAATCGTAAAGCGGTATCGCGCGCCAGCGTTGAATTGATATTTGATAATTCACTTGGAAAAGTAGGCGGGCAATGGGCAACCTTCGCTGAAATCTCCATCAAGCGTGTGCTGCAACGCGATGGCGATTCAAATTACTACATCAATAATCAAAACGTTCGTCGCAAAGACATTACCGACATTTTCCTTGGCACGGGGGTGGGGGCACGCGCTTACGCCATCATCGAGCAGGGCATGATTTCACGCATCATCGAGGCCAAGCCCGAAGAGCTGCGTGTGTTTCTAGAAGAAGCGGCGGGGGTGTCTAAATATCGCGATCGGCGCCGTGAAACTGAATTGCGTTTAGGCGATACCAAAGACAACTTGGCGCGCGTGTCGGATATTTTGCATGAGTTGGATAAGCAGCTCGGACACTTGGGCGAACAGGCTGAAGTTGCCAAAACTTATCGCGAGTTGGAAGCACGGCGCGAAACGACGCAACGCTTGTTGTGGTTGGTGAATAAGCAAGAGGCGGAAGCGCGCCGAGTGCGCTACTCACAACAAGTAGAAAAAACTAAAAACGACTTGGAAGCCGAAATTGCCAAGTTGCGCGAAGTCGAAAGTAAGTTGGAAGGAGCGCGAGCCGAGCATTTCACCTTATCTGATGCCTTGCATGCCAAGCAAGGAGATTTGTATGCCAGCAACGCGGAGGTGTCGCGACTAGAACAACAAATCACTTTTTTAACTGAACAACGCAATCGTCTCGCCCAACAAATTCAAAATGGCGAACGCCAAATTGCCCAGCAGAGGGCTCAATTGCAAGGCCTGAAAACCTTGCAAGAACACTGGTTGCGTCAGCAAGGGGATAGCGGCACGCGGGTAAAAGTAGGTGAAGAGCGCGCTAGCGCCGAAGCATTGAAATTGCCGCAAGCGGAAGAAGCCGCGCGCATCGCTCTAGAGCGCCACAACACTTTGCAGCGTGAGCAGATGGTGCTTCAGCAACAAATACAACTGGCGGATACGCAACGCGGCCACATCCAAGGCAATGTGCAGCAATTGGATAGTCGCCGTTCACGCTTGATGTTGGAGCGTGACAATCTGCCGCGTCCTGATGTGGAAGGCTTGCAACAATCGCAACAAGAATTGCTTGAATTGCAGATGCAGCACGAAGCGCAGCAACAGCAGCTTGCTCAATTGCAAGAGCAACTTCCGCAGGCCGATGCCGCTAGGCGTGATGCACGTAATAGTGCACAAGCTTTGGAGCGCGAGTTAGCGCAAGTTGAAGCGCGCATGAATGCATTGAAGCAACTGCAATCGCAGGTAGATAACGACAAAAACCTCAAGGCTTGGCTTGCGCAACATCAGCTTGAGCATGCTCCTCGTTTGTGGCAATCCATTCGTATTGAACAAGGCTGGGAAAATGCATTGGAAGCTGTTTTGCGTGAACGCATCAATGCGCTGTCTTTAGGGCAGCTAGAGGATGCCGCGCGCTGGCAAGATGCGCCGCCCGCCAAGTTGGCTGTGTATGCGGCGGATGGGGCGCGCCACTCCGCGAGTAATGCGCCCGTAGGTTTGACGCCGCTAACTCAATATGTGCGTTATCAGAACGAGCAAGCTGCCCCTGTGGTGAACGATTGGTTAGCGGGCGTGTATGCCGTCGCCAATTTGGATGAGGCATTACGTTTGCGCGCCACGTTGTTGGCAGGCGCATGGTTGGTGACCCCGCAAGGTCACTTGGTGGGGGCGCACAGTGTTTTATTCCATGCACCAGATGGTCAAGTGCATGGCATCTTGGCGCGGCAACGCGAAATTGGGCAATTACAAGCAGAAGCAGAGCAGTGTGCTCATGCCGCAGAACAGGGGAAATTGGCCGTCACTTTAGCCGAGGCGGCTTATGTGGCAGTTGAAGGTGGCATCGCTCCTTTGCGGAGCGATGGGGTGGCATCGCAACAGCGCCAACATCAAATTCAGTTGCAAATTCTCAAGCTCACGCAAGCGAATGAACGCAGTCAAGAGCGTGGCTTACAGATAGCGCAAGAGTTGGAGGAGCTGGCTGAACGTGTCAATGAAGAGCAAAGCCAGTTGCAAGAAATTGCCGAGCGCATGCTTATTCAGCGTGAGCAGTCATCCATACAGTTAGCTGAAAGCGACCAAGCGCGGCATCAGGCGAGCGTGCAAGAATTTGCCTTACGTGAAGTGCGTGAACAGACGCAACGTGCGCAACATGAGTTACAAGAATCGCGCTTTTTCGCTAAAACTTGCGTGGATAAGCTGACTGACATCGAACAGAACATGCAACACAACAGCGTCACTTTGGCGCAGTTGGAAGAAGCGTTGGTACACAGCCATTCCGAGCAAGAGAATTTAAGCGAAGGCAATGCACAAGAACAATTACAAGCCTTGCTGCAACAGCGTCAAGTCGTGGAAGCAGTGTTAGCGGAAGCACGCAATACCCTAGAACATGCCACGCTGAATCTAAATAAGATGGAACAGGAGCGCATGGGCTGTGAGCAAAAGCTCAACCCTTTGCGTGAAAAAGTAAGTGAAATTACCCTCAAGGAACAAGAGGCGCGCCTGCAATATGAGCAATGGGCTGAACAACTCATCAACATCGACGAAACAACTTTGCTGCCACTTATCGAAGGCGCAAAAGCGGGCGGCTTGCAGAACGAGTTGCTGCGCTTGGCGAATGAAATTGCGGCGCTTGGCGCGGTGAATTTGGCGGCGCTCGAAGAATTGCAAACGGCGCAGGAACGCAAATCCTACCTAGATGCACAGGCCAAAGATTTGAACGATGCCATTGAAACCCTAGAGAGCGCCATTCGCCGAATCGACAAAGAATCGCGTGATTTATTGATGGCGACCTATGAAGAAGTGAATCGACACTTGGGCGAACTATTCCCGGTTTTGTTTGGTGGAGGTGATGCACGATTGGTGCTGACGGGTGATGAAATTTTGGATAGTGGCGTGCAGGTGATGGCGCATCCGCCAGGTAAAAAGAATTCATCTATTCATTTGCTGTCGGGTGGTGAAAAAGCGCTGACGGCAATTGCGCTGGTGTTCTCTTTGTTCCAGCTCAATCCCGCACCGTTTTGCGTGCTGGACGAAGTGGATGCGCCGCTGGATGACACCAATACCGAGCGTCTATGCAAGCTGATTCAGAAGATGTCGGTGAACACCCAGTTTGTCTACATTAGCCACAACAAAATCACCATGGAAATGGCGCATCAGCTGATTGGCGTCACCATGCAGGAACGCGGCGTATCTAAAGTGGTATCGGTGGATATTGAGGAAGCGTTACGCTTGCGTGAGGACAGTGGCGGTATGGTGCCCGCCACCTAAATTTTAGTCACACATGGCGCTAACTGTAGTGCGCGCTTCGTTGATGCGCTGTTCGCGTGTTGAATCGTCAAGAAAAGTACGTTCTCCTTTAGCATCGTAAGTCACGATGCGTCCCCCTTCTTCTAACGCACGCAAATTCTGTTGCGCGGCCACACAATTTTGCGCACGATCCGCTGCACGCTTGTCTTCTTGTTCTTTCTTGGCAGCAGTATCTTCTTTTTCTTTGCTTGCCTTTTTCAATTCCACTTCTCGTTCAGCCACTGTTTTGGGGGAGTTGGTGACAGGCGCAACTCCTTGTCCTTTGCCTGTCAACGTATGGACGACATCTGCTTTTCTTACATCGGCAGGTACTGTATCTGAATAATGTACCGCCCCTTTTTCATCTACCCATTTATTGAGGGCAGCGTGCGTAGGTGAAGAGAGTAAAAACAGTGAGATGAGCAGGCTGGCTAGTTTCATGGGAGCTCCTAAATTACCGATGTGTGAAAATTACCTACTATTTTAGTGCGCGTCAATTTATGATTACGCCCTGAAAAGTTTCTTCACCATTTATTGCAAATTCGCATGGCATGAATACTTGGCGTAACAGCATCTTAAAGGTTTAACGTGCAACGTAATCAAAAAGATAACCCGCAAACGGAGTACCTCTCGGTTGAAAAAAACCAAGAGATAGTTCTTAAGCTATTTCGTTCCTACTACCGCTCACATCTCACCTCGGGAAAGTTATTGGATGATTTTCCTGAATTCTTTTTGGCAAAACCTGAAGTCTTAAATAACCCAGAATTGGTGGAGCGCGCTTCCGATAAATTAATTCTTAACGACTGTGTGCGGCGTGCTTTATCCCGCAAAGGGTATGTTGGGATTAGCAAATTGCGCAACCCTAAATTAAATTATTATTGGTTAGAGCTGACCGTCTTTCCTTACATGCTGGGTGACGATGTGACCCAAAATAATCAAGGTGAATTTTTCTTTTTAGTGTCTCAATTCGTTGAATTTACCAAGCAAAATCCTAGCGTTTATGGTGATTTAACGGCCGAAATCAATTCTGATAAAGATATTGCGCTGATGCTGGGCGAAATCAACAAGCGGTCTGGTAAGTTGCCAGAATTACTGGTGCACTACCCATTGGAAATGTTGATTAAATTCAATCCAAAGTGGCCTGTTAGTGAAGTTAATAAACTGATGCAGGCTCTCAAAGCAAGCGACCAAAGTTGGTGCGAACTATTCTATGAGTACGTGATGTACGTGATGGGTAAGAAACAATAGTTCATGGGGTGACGCGGATGCAGTCAACGCATTAAGTTTTGATATAATGCGCGCTTTGCAGAGGAAGTTCCCATGCGCATCACTCAAAAATCTCTCACTTTCGACGACGTACTTCTTCTTCCCGCTTATTCAAACATTTTGCCGCGAGACGTTAGTCTACGCACGCAACTTTCCCGCAATATCAGCCTAAACATTCCTTTGTTGTCTGCCGCGATGGATACGGTGACAGAGGCGCGCTTGGCGATTGCGTTGGCACAAGAGGGCGGTATTGGCATTGTTCATAAGAATATGACGAGCAAAGAGCAGGCTGCGCAGGTTGCTAAAGTGAAGCGATTTGAGAGTGGTGTGGTGAAAGATCCTATCTTCGTGACGAACACGATGACCGTGCGTGATGTGCTTAACTTAACCCGCCAACATAAAATTTCTGGTTTGCCTGTTCTTCAAGGTAAGCAAGTCGTTGGCATCGTCACCAATCGTGATTTGCGTTTTGAAAGCAATCTGGATCAATCCATCACGCAAATTATGACGCCGCGCGAGCGCTTGATTACCGTGAAGGAAAATTCAAGCCGTGAAGAAGCGCGTCGCCTCATGCATCAACACCGTATCGAGCGCGTATTGGTGGTGAATGACGCTTTCGAGCTGTGCGGCTTGATTACCGTAAAAGATATTTTGAAATCCACCGAGCATCCTAATGCTTGTAAAGATGAGTTGGGCCGTCTACGTGTAGGTGCAGCAGTGGGCGTGGGTGACGGTACAGAGGAGCGTGTTTCATTGTTGGTCGAAGCCGGGGTTGATGTGTTGGTGGTAGATACTGCGCATGGTCATTCGCAAGGTGTATTGAGCCGCGTGCAATGGGTTAAGAAGAACTTCCCTAACGTGGATGTTATCGGCGGCAACATCGCAACGGGTGCGGCGGCGTTGGCACTGGTTGATCATGGTGCGGATGGCGTGAAGGTCGGTATTGGTCCCGGCTCAATCTGCACTACACGTATGGTGGCAGGTGTGGGTGTGCCACAAATTTCAGCGATTCAAAATGTGGCGGATGCCTTGGCGGGAACGGGTGTGCCACTCATTGCGGATGGTGGTGTACGTTTCTCTGGTGACATATCCAAAGCCATCGCGGCAGGTGCACATAGCGTGATGTTGGGTGGATTGTTTGCGGGCACGGAAGAAGCACCCGGTGAAATCGAACTGTATCAAGGACGTTCTTACAAGTCCTATCGCGGCATGGGTAGTTTGGGCGCGATGCAACAAGGTTCTAGCGATCGTTACTTCCAAGACAACGTGAGCAATCAAGATAAGTTAGTACCTGAAGGTGTTGAAGGTCGTGTTCCTTACAAGGGCAGTGCGCTCGCAGTTGTGCATCAATTGCTAGGTGGTTTGCGCGCCAGCATGGGCTACCTCGGATGTCCAGATATTGCGACAATCCATGCGAAAGCGGAATTTGTTGAAATTACTTCGGCAGGTATTCGTGAGTCGCATGTACATGACGTACAAATCACCAAAGAAGCCCCGAACTACCATATTGACTAACAGCATGAGAAGGGAAAAGAGGGAAGGGGGAAGGGTAAAACCGAGTCTCTTTTCCCTTGAGTACCGCAGGTGCGTTCCCTTCTCCTTTTACTCTTCCCTAGGTTCTAGCCATGCATAAAAAAATCCTCGTTCTCGATTTCGGTTCTCAATATACCCAACTCATTGCACGTCGCGTGCGCGAGACGCATGTCTATTGCGAACTGCATCCGTGGGATATGTTGGAAGCGGACATTCGTGCCTACAACCCAGCGGGCATCATTCTGTCGGGTGGACCTAATTCTGTTTATGACGACGAAACACCCAAAGCGCCACAAGTGGTATTTGAATTGGGCGTGCCTGTGTTCGGTATTTGCTATGGTATGCAAACCATGGCGGCACAATTGGGTGGAAAAGTTGAGAGCGGAAAAGTGCGAGAGTTTGGTTACGCTGAAATCCGTGCGCAAGGCCACTCAAAATTGTTTGATGGCATTCAAGATAAAACCAATGCGCAAGGTCACGGCCTGCTCGATGTGTGGATGAGTCACGGCGATAAAGTGACGGAAATTCCCGCAGGATTTACAGCGATTGCTTCTAATGCAGCCACACCGTTTGCCGCGATGGCAGATGAAGCTCGCCGTTTTTATGCCGTGCAATTCCACCCCGAAGTGACTCACACGCATCAAGGTAAAGCCATTATTGGCCGTTTTGTGCATGACATCTGTGGCTGTGGTGATGATTGGAATATGCCGGACTACATCGCCGAAGCCGTCTCAAAAATCAAAGCCCAAGTGGGCGATGAAGAAGTCATTCTGGGGCTGTCTGGCGGAGTGGATTCTTCCGTTGCTGCGGCACTGATTCATCGCGCGATTGGCGATCAACTCACCTGTGTATTCGTTGACAACGGCTTGCTACGCTTGAATGAAGGCGAACAAGTGATGGAAATGTTTGGCAAAAACTTGAAGATGAAAGTCATTCAGGTAGATGCCAGCGGTGAGTTTTTGAAATTCCTCACAGGCGTGACGGATCCCGAGCAAAAACGCAAAATTATTGGCCGTGAATTTGTGGAAGTTTTTCAACGTGAATCAGCCAAGCTCAAGCAAGCCAAGTGGCTGGCACAAGGTACGATTTATCCAGACGTAATCGAGTCTGCGGGTTCAAAAACTAAAAAAGCACATACCATCAAATCGCACCACAACGTGGGCGGCTTGCCAGAATCTATGCATCTCAAGCTGTTAGAGCCTCTGCGTGAGTTGTTCAAAGACGAGGTGCGCGAATTGGGTGTGGCATTGGGATTGCCCGCAGATATGGTGTATCGCCATCCTTTCCCCGGCCCAGGCTTGGGGGTGCGTATTTTGGGTGAAGTTAAGAAAGAATATGCCGATCTGCTACGTCGTGCCGATGCCATTTTCATTGAAGAACTGCGCAATACCAAAGATGCTAGTGGCAAGAGCTGGTATGAATTGACCAGTCAAGCGTTCACCGTATTCCTGCCCGTAAAATCAGTAGGTGTGATGGGCGATGGGCGTACTTACGAATGGGTTGTTAGTTTGCGTGCTGTGCAAACGCAGGATTTTATGACGGCACATTGGGCACATCTACCTTATGAACTGCTGGGCAAGGTGTCCAACCGCATCATCAATGAAGTGCGCGGCATCAACCGTGTGGTGTATGACATTTCAGGTAAGCCACCTGCAACCATTGAGTGGGAGTAGGGGTGGTTTGTAACCAATTGATTTATATATAAATCATAGCGTTACTTAATCATGTATCTTGCATGATCAATGGTGTTTTTCATGGTATCAATTAAGGTGATATGTTGGGGCGCAGCCGATACCATGATTAGAAAAACTGAATTTCACTCTGTAGCACTCGACTCAAACCGGTAGCTAGCAAGGCTTTCCCAAGATTTTCATGGTATCGAAAATCTCATGGTATCGAGTCACACTATTGGAATTAATCTCTGCATTGTAAATGGACAAAATGCATAACCCACCGCATCCGGGAGAAGTCTTGCGTGAATGGCTCCCAGAAGGGATGACTGTTGCGACAGCGGCGCAGACATTACAGGTTTCGAGAAGTACCTTATCCAAGGTTCTCAACGGCAATGGCCGCATTACAGCGAGCCTAGCATTGCGTCTTTCTGCGTGGCTGGCCACAACGCCGGACGTATGGCTTGGGATGCAAACTCAGTTTGATTTGTGGCAGGCAAATCAAGTGCCAGTGCCGAAGATAAAACCGCTGCAACGGATAGTGGTCAGTGATCGACTAGTCAGCGGCGTTACTCCAGACAACCTGCACGGCGAAGTAAGTTTCGGAGCGCCTGTGGGTAAGGAATTTTTGTAATGCGTGCGCAATAA
>JAGVFD010000066.1 GCA_020057805.1 Sideroxydans sp.
ACGCCGATGGAGCCGGTGATGGTCGTGGGCTCGGCGAGGATGAGGTCGGTGCCGCAGGCCGCGTAGTAGCCACCCGAGGCCGCCACGTCACCGAACGAAGCCACGACGGGTTTGTGCTTGCGTAGCTTGCGCACGGCGCTGGCAAGCTGCTCTTCGGTCTCAATAGCGAAACTATCTAGTGTGTCTTGAATAAAGGCAGCATCGCAGGTCGTCAAATAATGGACGCGTAACCACACCAACAATTCAGGCTCGGCCTCTAATAGTCGTGCTAGGTAATGACTACAGTGCCGTGCGTGACCTAGAAAACTGTCAAAGTCGGTGTTTTGATTGGGTGTGGGGGTGTTCATAGACGCTTTCAGTTAAAATGGGCGAACTCATTTTCAGCCTCCTCATTATAGTTTTTTATGTTTAAGCGCGGCCTCCTTCTATCTACTGTCAGCGACTCTTCGCAGTCATGGTAATCACCCCATTGCGACGGTGCGTGCAGGTGGTGTCCTCTGCATTGCGCGGCGCTAGGTGGCTGCTGGGCGTGCTGTTGCTGTTAGGCGCATTGCTTTTACTCTCCCTGCGTTACTGGATACTCCCCGACATTGAGCGTTACCACGCCGACATCACGGCCGCCGCCAGCGCCGCGCTGAAACGCACTGTCACCATTGAACATATTGAAGCCGATTGGGATGGCTTACGCCCACGGCTGACCTTAACCGATGTAAAAATTTTGGATGAGCATGGGCAAGCTGCGCTGCAATTTCCGCGTATGCGCAACACCTTGGCTTGGACATCGCTGTTTGTAAGTGAGGTACGGTTTTACAGCGTGGAATTAGACAGGCCCAATTTGCTCGTGCGTCAAGATAAGCAAGGCCATTTGTATGTGGCAGGTATTTTGTCCGAGGCGCAATCGGGCGCGCAATCTGAAACGGACAATTTAGATTGGCTACTCCAGCAGTCGCACATTCTTGTGCATCAAGGCAAAGTCGTGTGGTTAGACGAGAAGCGTGGCGCCACGCCTATTAGTTTTGAACAAGTCGAATTGGCCATTGAAAATCGTGGCAAACGACACCGTTTTGCGGTGCAAGCTACGCCTCCTACGGCACTTTCCTCGCGCCTAGATGTGCGAGGAAATTTGTTGGGAACGAGTTTGGATGACATGCGAAATTGGCGTGGAGAACTGTTCGCACAAGTGGAACAGTTAGACGCGCTGGCATGGAGTTACTGGTTCACTTTGCCTGCTGAATTTAAGCGTGGAAAAGGGGCGATGCGTGTGTGGCTAGGGGTAGAAAGCGGAGCAGTGAATCAAGTCACTGCGGATGTCGCGCTGCAAACGGTACAAACACAATTAGCCGTTGATTTGCCGCAGTTGGAATTGTCTTCCTTGCGTGGACGAGTTGCGTGGAAACAGCTGGAGAATGGCTTTGAAGTCTCGGCGCAGCAACTCGCATTGCTTATGCCTAATGGCTTTGAGATTAAGCCGACCAATTTTTTGCTGGCTATCACCCCCGCACGCGGCTACCAATCGGCCTCGGGTGAGCTGAATGCAAACACGCTTAATCTGGCCGACATTAATGCATTGTTGGGCTATCTACCAATGGCCGCAGACGTCAAGCAGCGCTTGTTGGCGCTCGCCCCCCAAGGCCGCATTGAGAATCTAAAAGCCAATTGGCAGGGCGATGAAAGCCATCTCACGCGCTATCAAATTAGCGCGAAGTTTGACGACTTGTCGCTACGCCAAGTGGGCACTCAACCCGGCTTCTCTGGATTGAGTGGGGTTGTTGCAGGGAGTGAGAGCGACGGCACGCTCCAGCTCAATAGCCGCAAGTTCAACGTGCAAGCGCCCAATTTTTTATCCGAACCGCTGACCTTTGATTCGCTCACCGCGCGCCTAGATTGGCAACGCAACAGCAGTGGATGGGAGTTGAAACTAAACAATACTCAAGTGCGCAATGAAGATGTAGAAGGCACCCTGCAAGGTTCTTATCAAATCAACGATGGCCCCGGCGTGGCCGACCTTACTTTAGATTTGAGCCGAGCCAACGTAAAGCACACTGCGCGTTACATCCCTAAAGTGGCTTTCAATGAAGCAACCTATCGCTGGTTGCAAACGGGCTTGCAAGAAGGCGTGGCGGACAGTTTTCGCATGCGTGTACGTGGTGATTTGCGTGAGTTTCCTTTTGCCGATAGCAAGAACGGACTCTTTAAGTTGGAAGCGAAAGCTAACAATGTAGCGATTGAATTTGCCACAGGCTGGCCGCGTATTGAGCGCGCGCAAACCCAATTGTTGATTCAGGGAACGCGATTGGAAGTTCTCGCGAGTTCGGCTATCACGGCAGGGGCTGCGCTACGCAAGGTGAGTGTGGTATTTCCCAACTTGTTGGCGGATAACGTGGTGATGCAAGTGAACGGGGAAGCGGCTGATACCACGCAACACTGTTTGGACTACATCCGCAAAAGCCCAGTACGCGGCTACTTGGACGGCTATACCGACGACATTCATGCGACAGGCACAGGGCTGCTCAAGCTGAAACTAGACATTCCTTTAGATGGCGTTAGTTCCGCGCTGGTCGCAGGCAACTACCAATTTTCCAACAACGAAGTGGATATTAGTGAGCACGTTCCCTTGCTGAAAAATGCTAGTGGACTGCTCACCTTTAGCAACGATGCACTCAATGCCACGGACATCACCGCGCAAATTTTGGGCGGACCTGCGCGGCTTTCTCTGCGCAGTGATAAAGGCACTTTATTGGCCAACGCAGAGGGAACCTTGGATGTTGATAGCTTGGGATCGACTTATGCTTATCCGTTGTTAAAAAAATTACATGGCAAGGCTGATTGGGTAACCCACGTTAAAGTAAAAAATAAATTAGCCGACGTGTTGGTAACCTCCGATTTGCGCGGCATGACTTCCTTATTGCCGCAACCTTTTGCCAAAGCAGCAGGTGAGCGTGTGGCGCTGCGTTTTGAGCAGAAAAATTTGAACTCGAAGCAGTCTTTGACGGGCGTGGACTACGGTGACATTGTGCACGCCGACATGACTCGCACCCTGAATGCGCAAGGCAATTGGG
>JAGVFD010000095.1 GCA_020057805.1 Sideroxydans sp.
CCAGTTCAGGGGCGATTTTTAAGGTGTCGAGTAGCGCTTGCATGGCCGCCCATTTGTCATCCACGCCTTGATACAGGTGCGTGATGCCCAGATTTTTTGCGCGTAATTCAACGCACTTGGATTGACGCCCTGTGATGATGGCGAGCTCCACCCCCGAGGCTTTGAGCATTTTTAGACCATGCCCATCGAGTGAATTGAAACGTTTGAATTCCTCTCCTGAATCGGACAAAAATAAGCCGCCATCAGTGAGAATTCCATCCACGTCAAAAGCAATAAGGCGTATGGGTTTGATGCGAGCATGCAGAGGCATTTAGATGACTTTCGCTTTGAGCAGGTCGTGCATATTCAATGCGCCCACGACTTTGTTGACGCTATCCACCACCAACAATTGGTTGATGTTGTATTGCTCCATCAGCTGCACCGCTTCCACGGCAAGCGCGTCAGGACCAATGCTGCGCGGTGTTCTCGACATCACGCTGGTGACGGGCGTGGTGCTGAAGTCCACCTTTTTTTCCAGCGTGCGGCGTAAATCGCCGTCGGTATAAATGCCCAGCAAATGATGCGCACCATCCACAATCGCCGTCATACCCAAGCCTTTGCGTGAAATTTCCAGCACCGCATCGGCCAGCGTTGCGCTTTCGCTAACGGCGGGCACACTCGCATTGGCATGCATGATGTCGCGCACGTGAGTGAGTAAGCGCCGCCCCAAACTACCGCCAGGATGCGAGCGCGCAAAGTCCGCCTCGCCAAATCCTTTTGCATCCAATAGCGCAACGGCCAGCGCATCGCCCAGTGCCAACGCGGCAGTGGTGCTGGCAGTGGGCGCTAACCCCATGGGACAGGCCTCTTGCGCCACCGCACCGTTCAAATGCACATCCGCTTCGCGCGCCAAACTCGATTCAGGCTTGCCCGTAATCGTGATGAGTTTCGCACCTTGGCGTTTCAGCACAGGAACAATGGTGAGCAACTCTTGGCTCTCGCCAGAATAAGAAATGCCGATGAACACATCTTGCGAGGTGACCATACCCAGGTCGCCGTGGCTGGCCTCACCTGGGTGAACAAAATAGGCGGGAGTGCCCGTGCTGGAAAGGGTCGCGGCAATTTTGCGTGCGATATGCCCAGATTTACCCATGCCACTCACAATCACGCGCCCTTGGCAGGCCAAAATAAGGTTGAGTGCGTTGAGAAAATGTTCGTCAATTCGCGCCACCAATGCTTGTACGGCGGCGGCTTCGATAATCAAAACTTGACGGGCAAGGTCGAGTGCGTGAGGGGCGGCGGTTAGAGGTTTATTCATGTGACAAATTATAGCAGTGCAATTCGTATCGCTAGTGATTGCTGAAAGGTTGAATTTGCAATTCATCCGTTGCCTTAACTGGTTCATCAGAACTTTGCGTGGGTTCAAATCAAAACCGTTCGTCAGCCACCCTTGAAAACCCAAATGAGCCCTAAATTGCAGGAGGCCGCACATAAATTTGCTTACGTCTTTTGGCGGTAATTAGGTTTTTAATAAGGAGCGGAAGTCACATGTGTTTTTATTTTGCAAGCGCACCAACTTGAGGCATCATCGGGCTATGGATAGCTCACTTCATCTTTTACTCATTTTATTGGCTGCTGCTGTTGGCGTGGTGGTGGTGTTTCGTTTATTGCATTTACCCGCCATGTTGGGCTACCTCATCGTGGGCATCTTCATCGGCCCCCACGCACTAGGTTGGATTCCCGACGCACCCGAAACGCGCCATCTCGCCGAATTTGGCGTGGTGTTTTTAATGTTTAGTATTGGTCTTGAGTTCAGCCTGTCCAAACTACGCGCCATGCATAAACTGGTTTTCGGTTTAGGTACGGCACAAGTCGTTATTACCCTAGGTATGGTCATGCTAGCGTGCTTGGCGTTTGGCATGGATTGGCGTGCGGGCTTGGCTTTGGGCGGCATCTTGGCCATGTCCTCTACCGCCATCGTCAGCAAAATGTTGGTGGAACGCGCCGAACTCAACACCCCGCATGGTCAAAAAATCATGGGCGTGTTGCTGTTTCAAGATTTGGCGGTGGTGCCACTCATCATCGTCATTCCTGCGTTAGCGCAAAGTGGCGGCGATCTCGGCAGCACTATCGCCATTGCCATGCTCAAAGCCGCATTGGTGTTGTCTGCATTGCTCATCTTTGGGCAAAAACTATTGCGCCCTTGGTTTCATCTGGTTGCCCAACAAAAATCCTCCGAGCTGTTTATGCTCAACGTGCTGCTATTCACCTTGGGCATGGCGTGGCTCACCGAAATGAGCGGTTTATCCTTGGCCTTAGGGGCATTCGTTGCTGGCATGCTCATCTCGGAAACCGAATACCGCTACCAAGTGGAAGAAGACATCAAGCCCTTCCGCGACGTGCTACTCGGCTTATTTTTCGTCACCATCGGCATGATGCTCGACGTACACGCCCTTGCCGCAGGCTGGGGCTGGATACTCTTGCTGCTGCTTATTTTGCTACCGTTTAAGGCGGTGACGGTCACCTTATTAGCGCGCACATTTACCAGCGACTGGGCAACCGCTTTACGCACGGGCTTGGGGTTAGCGCAAGCTGGCGAATTTGGTTTCGTGTTGCTCACCTTGGCTGGCGGCGTTAATTTATTGCCTGCCGACGTCATGCAAAACGTACTCGCCGCTATGCTTATCTCCATGCTCATTGCGCCTTTCTTGATTCAGTATTCAGAAAACATTGTGCGTCGCTTATCCCCTGCCGAGTGGAGCAATCGCGCGATACAAATGCACCAAATTGCCATCAAAAGCATGGCGGTTAAGCAGCACATTATCGTGTGTGGCTATGGCCGCAGCGGCCAAGCACTGACCCAATTTTTAGCCCAAGAAGGTATCAACTTTATTGCTCTAGATTTAGATTCGCGCCGCGTGCAAGAGGCCAGTGCAACGGGTGCGCGTGTGGTGTATGGCGATGCCGCTAAAAATGAAGTGTTACAAGCGGCGGGTTTAATGCGCGCCAAAACACTTGTCATCACCTACGACGACAAACACTCTGCCCTCAAGATATTGCACCACGTTGCCAAAGCGCGTCCTGACCTGCCGGTCATCGTGCGCACGGCTGACGACAGCAACGTTGAAGCGTTGAAAAAAGCAGGGGCAACCGAAGTGGTTGCAGAAGTGCTGGAAGGCAGCGTCATGCTCGCCTCACAAGCCCTGCTCATGGCGGGCGTGCCGTTAAGTCGCGTGGTGCGCCGCGTACAAGAAACCCGCGCCAAACGCTACAGCATGTTCAGCGGCTACCTCAAATCAGCCCAGCCCGAAGTGGGCGATGAAACCGAAAGTTTTCAGCCGCGTTTTCACCACGTGCTGCTCAATGAAACACACACCGCCGTGGGCAAACACTTGGGCGAATTGAACCTGCACGACCTTAACGTTGAAGTGAACGGCATCCGACGCCACAACACCGTCAGCAGCAAACCCGCCAGCGATATGCTGTTACGCAGCGGCGATGTGCTCATGCTGCTCGGCCAACCCATCATGCTTGAAGCGGCAGAAAAACGACTGCGCGAAGGGTAGGTGTTTGC
>JAGVFD010000235.1 GCA_020057805.1 Sideroxydans sp.
GAATTGTTCGCGCACTTTGCCCTCTACTTTTCGTGCACCTTCATAATCCGGCCCGTAAATTTCGGCCACGATAGGCGACATGACGGGCGGGCCCGGGGGCACTTCCACCACTTTCACTTTGGCATTCCATTTTTTTGCGATGGCTTCGAGCGGCTCACGAACCGAGGTGGCAATCTCATGGCTGCTGCGATCACGATGATGTTTGTCTTGCAGATTAACTTGCAGGTCGCCCTGCTCTGCCGCACTGCGCAAATAGTATTGACGCACCAGCCCGTTAAAGTTGATGGGCGAGGCCGTGCCCGCATAGGCTTGGTAGTCGGTCACTTCAGGTACGGAGGCCAAATAAATACCCATTTCGCGCATCGCGCCGGCGGTTTGTTCCAGCGCTGTGCCGCTTGGCATATCCACCACCACTTGAAACTCGGACTTGTTATCGAAGGGCAACATCTTCAACACCACCAGCTTCACCACCCCCAACAATACCGCCAACACCAAACCCGCCAAAATGCCCAGCCACAATTTGCGGCGCGCGGGAATGCCATGCACGCCATTCAAGAAAGGCGAGAGTAGGTTGCGAAAAAAGTGTGCGATTTTGGTGTCGCGTTCGTCTTTAACCACCGCGTGATGCGGCGCGGCCAACTTGAGCGCTAACCACGGCGTGACGATGAATGCCACCGCCAATGAAATCACCATCCCCATGCTGGCATTGATTGGGATAGGACTCATGTAAGGCCCCATCAGCCCACTCACAAACGCCATGGGCAACAGCGCCGCGATGACGGTGAAGGTAGCCAAAATAGTGGGGCTGCCCACTTCATCTACTGCTTCGGGAATAATTTCCGACAGCGGTTGATGTTGTGCCAGCTCACGCTTACGATGGATGTTTTCTACCACCACGATGGCATCGTCCACCAAAATACCAATGGAGAAAATCAATGCGAACAACGACACGCGATTCAACGTAAAGCCGTATGCCCACGAAGCGAACAACGTCAGCGCTAAGGTCAACAACACGGCAATGCCAACGATGATGGCTTCGCGGCGTCCCAGTGCAAACCACACCAAGGCCACCACCGCAAAGGTGGCGAAGAATAATTTCTTGATGAGCTTCATCGCCTTGTCGTTAGCGGTCTCACCATAGTTGCGTGTAAGGGTGACATGCACGTCATCGGGAATCACGCTGTCCTTGAGCTCTTCCACACGCTGCAATAATTTTTCAGCCACTTCAACTGCGTTTTCACCGGGTTTTTTGGTCACGCTCAAGGTCACCGCCGTGTATTCACCCTGCGTCTGAATCCCTTTGTCCGCAGCGGCTGCGCCTGTACCCAGCCATACATAACTCGAAGGCAGTTCAGCTTCGTCGCGCACTTGTGCCACGTCGTGCAAGAACACAGGCTTACTATCAAACGTACCGATGACCAACTGCCGCACATCGTCCGCATCACTCAAAAAGTTGTTGGTCTGCACCAGCACTTCGCGGTTGTTTTGCACCAAAGCGCCCGCGCTTTGCGACACGTTGGCGGCTTGCAATGCCGAACGCACTTCTTGCAAGGTGAATTGATACGCATTTAAGGCTTCGGGGTCGAGCAAAATGCGCACTGTGCGCTTGCTTGCGCCCAATGTGGCCACTTCACGCGTGCCATTCACGCGCTTCAGCTCGGCTTCCATGGCATGCGCCACTTGCGTCAAGGGAAGCCCCCCTCCCATCGCTTGTTCGCGCCATAGCGTCAAGCCCAAGATAGGCACGTCATCAATGCCACGCGCTTTGATGATAGGCGGCATCACGCCCAAGGTACTAGGCAACCAGTCCGCATTGGAATGAATCACGTCATACAGCTTCACCAATGAAGGCACATGTTCTTCACCCACTTTGAATTGCACCGAGATGATAGACATGCCGGGCTGCGATGCGGAGTACACATGATCCACGCCGGCAATCTGCGACAGCACTTGTTCAGCGGGTGTTGAGACAGTGCGCGCCACGTCCTGTGCCGATGCGCCTGGATAGGCGATCATCACGTTGGCCATGGTCACGTTAATTTGCGGCTCTTCCTCGCGCGGCGTCACCACCACCGCAAAGATACCTAGCAGCATGGCCACCAACGCCAACAACGGCGTCATCTGCGAATGCAAAAAGGTGCGGGCGATGCGCCCAGAGAGGCCCATCATTTCGACACCGCCATGCCTGCTTTAACCGGATCCGTCGCTACGCGCTCTCCTGCGGTGAGGCCCGCTAACACTTCAATCTCGCCTTTTTCAGTGGCCTCACCTAAACGCACCTGGCGCAAACGTGGCAGCCCTTTGTCATCTACCACATATACCGCCACCACTTCGCTACGACGCAACACAGCCGAGGCGGGAATCAATAACTTTTGCTCTTTGCCGACCACAAAATGGGTACGCACAAACATGCCGGGATACACGCCTTTTTCATTCACCGACAAATTCACTCGCACTTGCGTGCTGTGTGTGCGCGCATCCGCTGACGGTTGCACACTCACACTCGCCACCTTGAGCCAACGATGCAACTCCGGTACTTCCACTTTGGCGGAGGGCTGCACACCAATCTCGGCCAATTTGTATTGCGGCACATTGACAATAATGCGCAACTCAGACGGATCAAACCCCGTCATCAACGGCTTGCCCACCGACACCATCTCGCCCATCTCTACCATGCGTGCCGACACCACCCCCGCATACGGTGCAATCACCGAGGTGTAGCTATGCGCCAGCGCCGACTGTTGTGCACCTGCGGCACTCGCTTTAGCTTGCGCCAGCGCCATGTCGTAATCCGCCTTGGCTTTATCCATCGCCGCTTGGCTAATAAATTTCTGTTCCAGCATTTTCTTCGAACGCTCGTAATTCAACTTCGCATTGCTCAACGCCGCCTGTGCCTGCGCCACTTGTGCATCGCTACCCGCCAGCGCTTGATTCGACTCACTCTCGTCGATACGCAAAATGACCTGACCTTTTTTCACGCGATCGCCCACATCAAACATTACGGCTTTTACGCGCCCCGAAATTTGTGCCGACACCGTGGCTTGGCGCGTCGCCTCCACCACCCCATCAATACTGTAAGTCTGCTCAACCTCACGCAGTTGCACCGCCGCCGTCGTTGCAGGTTCAGCCGCGTACACGTTCGCTGCGAATGAAAGTCCCATCAAAATGCCGATACTTCGTTTCATAACACACCTGCGAAAAAATTAAGGACGCGCATATTAGCAATTTCTAATATATGGCGCAAGTAGATGGGCTGGATTGCCCTTGTTAGATGCAGGGTACACCTCTCCAGTCAGTTTATTTCGCATTGAATGCAAGACGCAAAAAAGCCGGGCTGCCCCGGCTGTCTGAATTGTTACGCTTCTGAAAATTTAGAACGTAAAAACCAAACCCGCTGTGAACGCTGCGGCTTTAACATCATCCGACGCACTGCCGAACTGACCATGATTCTGGTATTGAACACGCATCGCGTACTGTTCAGAAAAGTTGTATTGCGCGGCCAATCCGAACAACACGTCGGCCTTAGATGAACTGTAGTCGTTACCAGCGGCAACACCTGTTGTTGTCAATTTTTCGGAGTTGCTTGAAATGCCTATTTTGCCAATGAAATCAATTTGAGGGGTGGCCGTATACGTACCTGCCGCTGCCACATAGTAAGATTGAGTGGACAAAGTAAATAGACCTGCGCCACCGCCCAACCCAGCAAAATCCACAACCGAATCGCCAAACGTAGTTCAACCTGCTTCGAGCGCCAGCATTGGCGTGAAGTGGTATCCCAACGCAAAATTGACTACGCCTGGATTAGCAAAGGCTTGTCCATTCCCTAAATC
>JAGVFD010000168.1 GCA_020057805.1 Sideroxydans sp.
CCCCGAGGCGATAATCCAACGGTCGGAACGTTGCATCAACGGAAACCGTTGCGCGCTAATGTGAACGCCGCCTGTATCGCCATTGAGGTCGAGCAACCCACTGGCACTCAACTTGCCTGCATCACCGCTCAACTTAAAATCGCCGAGTAATTTATCTTTAGGCGCGGGCAAATAAGGTGCATTAAATTCAAACTGATCTAGATGAATGAAATCGGGTTCAAAGCGCATTTTTATTTGGCCGCTGTCCAATCTCACGCCTTGCTCAAACATGGCAAATTTGAGTGCCTCGCCGTGTAGCGTTCCGCGCAAACGAGGCGTATGCAAGGTGCCCAAAATATCCGCATCCACCTTCAATTTTCCACCTGTTTGCAGGTTGCTATCGACTACCGCACCTAGCCACGACAACTCGGGCGAATTCAACTTGAGCTGCCCCGTGATGGGCGCGTCCATACTCAACTTCCATTCCCCCTCGGACAAGGTTAGCGGTGCTTTCGCTTGCAAGCTCAACTCACCCAAAGGCGTACCGCTGGCTGACCATTGAGTTTGCAAGACATCGTCCGCCACGCTTGCAGTCGCACGGAAATCGGTCAAGCCAAAATGCTCACCTGTTTTTGCATCCAGCGCCCAATCACCACTCTCGCGTTGCACTTGTAGCGAGCCATTCCAATGACTATCCATTTTCACCTGCCACGCCCCGCCAAAGCGCAAACTCTCCGCGCTCGTTAATGCAGGCGCATCGCTGTTGATATTTACGCTGCGCACGCCCACTCCGGTGAAGCTGCCACTACTCTCCCACTGCGCGGGCGACCAGCGCGTGGTCGCCAAATGCATTTGTCCGCGCCCCAAGGCAAGATCAGCTTCGCCTAAAGAAACCGCCGCCGCAGACGCTTCCAATGGTGTGCTTGCCAGCAAACGTAACGGCAGCGTGCCATTGCCAGTCAACGATTCCAACATGCCTTGCCAACGCAATGTACGCCAGCCTTGCTCGGCCTCCTGCCATGCGCCCGTGGCTTGCAACTGCAAATCTTCTTGCACCTCAAGTCCTTGCTCTACCGTTGCTTGAGCTTTGATGGTGTTGCGTTCTGGCGTGCCACGCATTTCCAAGCTGGCAATGGGAATATGCAAAGCAGCTTGCACAAAATCTTGCAGCGCAACATTCAGTGCAAGTTCTTTGGCGGAAATTTCGCCCTCGGCATCTACCGCCGCAATGCGTTGTGTGGCAGGCAAAATGAGGTCTCTGCCCTTCAACACAAAGTCGAGCTTGGGCTCGCCCACACTGCCTGTTAGCTCGGCATGCACATTGATTTTGCCACCCCAGGCTGCATCCAATTGCGCCAAATCTGCCGCTGCAATATCCATGCGCACAAAGTCATGCCCAATGCCATAGCTGCCCGCACCATTCAATTGATTGTTGCCTAAATGCAGCAGCACTTCGCCTTCACCGCGCTGCCCGCCCGCCCACACCACACGCCCCTTGCCGCCAATGTCATGCTGGGCAAACTGACTGTCATGCAGGCTGAAAGTCAACGCGCCTTGTGCTTGCGGCTGCAACATGCCGAACACATCCATCGCCGCATTCAGATTGGTCGTCGGTGCGTTACTAAATTCAGCCAAATTAAGTTTGCGTAACTCACTGGTTAAACGAAAGCTGCGCTGTCGATCCAGCATCAAATAGCCGTGACCTTCTAGCACGGCTTCGCCTTGACTAAGACGCACGCTGTGTAGTGCAATTTGTTTGCTATCGCCCGTCACATAGGCTTTGAGCGAGAGCGTGTCATCGCTTACTGCAAGCTGCACGTGTTGCTTACGGCCCTCACTTTGCATCGACACCTCGCCCCTAAACTTGCGACTAGCTAGCGTGCTATCGAACAGCTGAATATCAACATTCTTTAACGCCAATTGAGCCTTGCCCAGCCCGCTTGTCACGTTCCAATCAAGCTCCCCCTGTATGCGTCCCGCCTGCAACAAGCTCGCATCAATTTGTTGCAACTGAATCAACTTGGGCGACCACAGCAAATGTGAATCCAGTTGCACCAAGGGGATGCCGTGTTGATCGAGCGAGGCGGCTTGTGGGTTAGTTAGATGCACCAGTCCTGCTAGTTGCCCGCGTTTATCTGCGCGCAAATCAGCCTTGCCAGCCAACTGCGTCACCGGCGCATCGGACATCAAACGAGCTGCATTTAGTCCCTTGAAATTCAGTTGTAGGCGCTGCAAAGGGGTAACGTTGAAGGGTGAAATTTGTACCAGCGCATGCGCTTGAACGCCCGCTCCTTGCGCATCCAAGGTCAGTGCCATGTGCTGCAAATCTCCACTCAACTGGGTCGTGGCTTGCACCTGTTCCACTTGCTTGGGCGTGGTCAGCGCAGCCTCTAGCGTAGTCTGCGCAGTCAAAGCAAAAGGCGCATTAGTAGCCAGTTGTATTGAGCCTTTCAATGCACCCACGGGCAATTGCGCACCTTGCAATTGCAATTGATGTTGCGCCGCGTTGCTGTGCAGACTCAAGGTAATCTGCGTCACCATCCAGTCGGCTTGCGCACCCACACGACTAAAAGAACGCAGGGATTCCACCTGCACTTGTAACGCGCTAATTTTCAGCGGGAGTTGTAAAGAAGTGGGCAAAGTCAGTGCGCTCTGCGGCGTGGTGGATGGCACGCTCGTCATATCCAGCTGGCGCGCACTCACCTTCAGCAAGAGCAACTCGCCCTGCAACAAGGCGCTGGGCTGCCACTCAATTTGCGTATCAAACAATTCGATTAACTGCCCATCCAAGCGCACCACAATGCGGTCGTAATGTTGCGCAGCCAACAGCGCACCCTTAACGCCCTCAAAATGCACATCACCGCGCGTGTGCCGCTCAATCACTTCAGACAGCCAAACCAAACCCGCATTCGAGGTCACCACATAGGCAGTGCCACCCACCACCAACATCACGGGCGTGAGCGCCAACAGCAACCAGCGTTGCCCGCGCGATAAACGGAATTTTTTTAGCGTGCTCAAAATGCGACCGCGATTGAAAAGTGAACGAGCGTATCGAGTTGCGAACGTCCGCGCGCAAAATCCAAGGCCAACGGCCCGACTGGGCTACGCCAACGCAAGCCACCGCCCCAACCTACACGCGCACGAAAAGCTTCAACGGTATCCGCCGCATCTCCCGCATCTGAAAATAGCGCCACGCCCCATTGATTAAACCAGTGCGTATATTCCACACTGGCAGTCGCCATCACGCGCCCGCCCACCACCGCATCACCTTCACGCATACCTAAACTTTGATAGGCGAAACCGCGCACCGTCTGCGTGCCCCCCGCGCGGAATAAATACTCTTGGGGGATACCCAAGCGCGAAGGCGAGGCGGTGTAACCCACCTCGCCCCGGGTAGAAATCACATCGTTTTCACCCAGCGGGGTCCACAACTGATGGCGTAAATAACTGCGCACGAAATCTTGGTCTGACAGAAACACCTTGCCCGTTCCCCCCACCCTTATTTCAGACAAAGAACCCCACATGGGAAACAGCGGATTGTCCACTGTGCGCCGTTGCACATGCCAATCCAACACCAGTGCTTGGTCATTCTCTAGGATGCCGCCATTAGGCAAACGCCGCTCTTGCTGCCAACTTACGCCCACACTGTTCTCCACCCCAAACACCCGCTGACTGCGCGTCACACCCAATTTATCGCGCCACGTTTCCAAGCCTTGAATATAGGTGCGCTCTGTTCCTGCATGCCACAACACGCGCAACCCTCTGGGATTGGGCAAAGTATCTATGCCTAGATTAATTTGTTGCCGATTATTTTCAAGGGTCAGCGCGCCTTTCAAGCTCCATGCACGCTCCGCCAAATTGAGATCGAGATAATTTAACTCGCTTCGAACACCGTTGTTGGTGCTGTAGCCCAAACCTACAGCCACTTTGCGCGACTGCGCCTCCACCACCTGCACCTTAACGGGAGCAATCAACACACCGTCCGCACCCGCCTGCGTATTTTCTTCATCTAAACTCACAATGACTGAATTGAATTGCGCCAAATTTTGCAAACGTGTTTGCGTGGTGAGCAACGATTGGCGCGCGTAAGGCTGGCCTGCTTCAAAATCCGCATAGCGCGTCAGCATGGACTCTGGGTAACGTTGCAATCCCTCCAGCCGCAACTCACCAAACTGATAACGCGCACCCGAATCCAACACTACATGCAAAGTCACACTGGCCGTCGCCGCATCCACTTGCGCCGCACTTTCAACAAGCTGTGCTGCGGCATAATCTCGCGCATTCAAACGTGCCAATAACTCCTGTTTAGATTCATCCCATGCCACTGCGGTAAAAAACGCACCTACTGGTAATTTCCATCCCCCACGCAACTGCTGCACACGCACACTGCGATCGCCCGCCATACCTGTTATATCACCACGAAATTCAAGATTCACCTGACTCACACGCGTACGCGGCCCTGTCTCTACTTTCACTTCCAGCGTGCCCGAGTGCTGCACCGCACGCAAAATCACCTTGCTCGAAAAATAGCCTTCAGTCACCAACAGATCATGAATCTCACGCTGTGCACGTCGCATAAATTGCGCGCGCTCACCTTCACTCTTGAGTAAATTTTCAGGCAAGGCAAAATGCTCCTTCAACACCTCGCGCACCTCCTCTGGCGCACTCAACATTACAGCGGGGATACTGCTCCCCTTGGCGTGAACGTAGGCAGGGAAAAAGAGCGTAGCGCAGCCGAGCAACAGCGCCCATTGCGCGAGGCGCAAGAAAAATATCAGAAAGGAAGAAACAAATGAGAGCATCCGCTGGGCTGTCTGGTGAAACAAAATTAGGCGTGGCGATTGTACCCTAGCCAACTCCAAGCCCCCATGCGACCATTACAATGCAGCCCCACATTGAGAGCCAACCCATGTTCATCGAGCTAATTATTTTGGTCGTTATCGTTGCCGTCGTGGTCATTGCACTGCGACCGCCGCGCCCATAAAAAAAGAGGCGCTAGGCCTCTTTTTTTGCTTGCTGCATGCATCCACTTATCCACGCCGAGTGCGTCGTAGCACATGCGTGTTTGAACCTTCCATCCAACGCTTGATACGATTCGCATCACCCACACGGGTATGCTTGCCCCACGAATCGAGCAATACAATCACCACCGGACGATTAGAGATTTTCGCTTGCATCACCAAGCAACGACCCGCTTCGCTGATGTAACCCGTTTTGCTCAAACCAATATCCCAAGAAGCATTTTTCACCAAGGGATTAGTGTTGTTAAATTTTAAGAAGCGCCGTTCCGACACCTGCACCGTATGCGAACGCGTTGTGGTGTAACGCTGGATAGTTGAATAATCCTGCGCCGCCATCACCATCTTCACCAAATCTTGCGCAGTAGACACGTTGCTGCTGTGCAAGCCAGTGGGATCATCAAATTGAGTTGACTGCATGCCCAGCGCTTGTGCCTTGGCATTCATCATCGCCAACATCACCCGTGTGCCACCCGGATAAGTGCGCGCCAACGCTGCCGCCGCCGTATTTTCAGACGCCATCAAGGCTAACTTCAGCATGTCGCCGCGAGATCGGA
>JAGVFD010000237.1 GCA_020057805.1 Sideroxydans sp.
CGGCCAAAGGTTTTGATACGCCAGCCATCATCAGAGAAATTAATCGTCGTGTGCGGGATTACCTGCCGCTGCCGCGCTTTGTCGCTGCCATTTTGATTTCACTGGATACCGAGATGCAAACCATTCAGGTATGGAACGGTGGCTGTCCGGCGGCTTTGTTGCTTAATCACGATGGCACTGAAATTTTGCACCGATTCGAGTCAAATCATTTGCCCTTGGGCATTGTGTCGTCAGCGGAATTTAATGCGACGCCCGACTTTTATCGTTATTCCGCGCCGCATGGACATTTGCTCATGTGCTCGGATGGCGCAACAGAAATCACCGTGGATGATGGGCGCACTTTGAGCCACGATGGTTTGCTAGCAGGTGCGACGAAAGTGGACGATGACCATCTATTCGATAGATTAGTAGGTGGAATAGAACACCATTTGCATACCTCGCTTGCTGAAGATGACATCGCCTTGATTCTGATTGAGCTGCCCGATGCAGTGCTAGATGACTCGATTGAATCTACTGACACTAGCTTTGCGCTGAAAGCGATTAAGCAAAATCCACTCTGCTACCAAAATGCACAGGGCAAAATCGCCTGGGAAATTGCGCTGACACTCACCGCAAACCAGCTCAAGCGTATGGATGTCGTGCCTTTTTTATTGAATATCACGGATCAAATAGAAGGCGGCAATGCCGCAGGTAAAGTCTTTTTGGTGCTGTCCGAGCTATTCAACAATGCTTTAGATCATGGGCTGCTCAAGCTTGATTCCGCCTTAAAGAATGCGCCAGAAGGGTTGGAAAATTACTTCGAAGAGCGGGCTAAACGATTGGCTGAACTGGAGCATAGTCAGATAGCCATGCAATTAAGAAAGCATGTTTGCGAAGGTTGCAGTTGTTTGACGATTTTCATCAAAGACAGCGGTGATGGATTTGATTACAAGCACGACCCTATCGCTGGCGTCATACACAACAACCTGCGGCATGGACGCGGCATCGCCTTGCTGTGGAATATATGCAGGGACTTGAGATACACAGGCAACGGATCTGAAGTGACCGCTTGTCTTGATTACACGAATGGCTAGCGCAAGCCCAAAATTTTTTCATCCTCTCGGAATTGCCCTTGATTCCGCGCCTTGTTCTTAAGATTAAATCCGCCGCCGCTGTTGATAATGCTTGTGCAAGCTCTGTGTAGAGCAGGTGAGCCACCATGGCAGAAGACAGCGATCTCGAAAAAACAGAACAGCCCTCGCAGCGCCGACTCGATCAGGCACGGGAGAAGGGACAAGTTGCGCGTTCACGCGAGTTATCCACGTTTGTCATTTTGCTGGCGGGCGGGGGAGCGATGTTGTTTATGGGGTCGACGCTCACCCAGCAGATGATTGAGCTGTTACGCAACGGCCTCACGTTAAACCGTGATGTGGCTTTTAATCCGCAGCTACTCATGCCACGCCTGCTCGATTTATCTGTAGATGCCTTGATCATTTTTGCCCCTGTTTTATTGGTGTTGATGTTGGCTGCGGCATTCTCCCCGCTGTTGCTGAATGGCTGGTTGTTCAGTGTTCAATCTTTGCAGCCACAATTTTCCCGCCTCAATCCACTGGCCGGTATTGGCCGTATGTTCTCCACAAATTCACTGGTCGAATTGGGTAAAGCCGTCGCCAAGTCGGTCGTGGTGGGTGGGGTGGCGACATGGGTTATCTGGCACAACAAGGAAGCGGTGATGGAACTTGGCACCCAAAATTTGAACGTGGCGATTCCGCAAATGGGGCGGCTAATTGGCGCGAGTTTTATGGCGGTGGTGGGGGCCATGCTGTTGATTGTGATGGTGGATGTGCCTTTTCAACTATGGGATCACAACAAGAAACTGATGATGACCAAAGAAGAGGTGCGCCAAGAATCCAAAGAGACCGAGGGCGACCCAATGGTGAAGGGACGCATCCGTAGCTTGCAACGTGAAGCAGCGCGTCGACGCATGATGGATGCTATTCCCACTGCGGATGTGGTGGTGACCAACCCAACGCATTTCGCGGTGGCCTTGAAGTACAGCGAGAGTGGGGCGCGCGCACCTATTGTCGTGGCCAAAGGGGCAAATTTGGTGGCGCTGCGCATGCGCGAAATTGCCGCCGAGAACCATGTGCCCATCTTAGAAGCGCCACCCTTGGCGCGTGCGTTGCATAAACATACCGAGATTGGTGAGGCCATTCCAGAAGCCTTGTATATCGCCGTGGCAGAAGTGTTGGCGTACGTCTATCAGCTGAAGCGCTATCAACAACAAGGGGGGACACGTCCCCATGAACCCGTTGAACTGCCTGTGCCTGTCGAGCTTGATCCAGCCGCAGCCAAGGACGTGTTAGCCAACAAAAATTCGGCTTACTCACTCAAGAATTGATGAGAAATGCCGATAAGTGAGTTAGTAGCCCTCATTGGGCTAACGCTGGAGAGGACTATGAAAGTCGTAATCATTGATGACGCACAAATGAATGTGACGCTGTTGCAACATCTGGTGCGCAAGCTTCCAGATTGCGAGCCCACCTGTTTTACTGATCCTGTCCTTGCGTTGGAATGGTGTTTGAGCAACGAACCTGATTTGGTGGTCGTGGATTACATGATGCCCAACATGAGCGGTACGGAATTGACTGAAAAATTCCGCACACGCTATCCCGACGTCCCGGTGCTGATGGTGACGGCCAATCATGAAAAGGAGTTACGCCATCAAGCTTTGCGCAATGGAGTCACTGATTTTCTCAACAAACCGCTGGATCACGTGGAGTTCCTCGCACGGGCGAAAAATATGTTGGCCTTGCGCCAGAGCCATAAAAATTTGGCCAATCGCGCTACTTGGTTAAGCGATGAAGTGCGCAAAGCAACGGCACAAATTGTGGCGCAAGAGCGCGAGATGATTTTCACACTTGCCAAAGCGGCGGAATATCGCGACCCCGAAACGGGCGCGCACATTTTGCGCATGGCGCATTACTCAAAACACATCGCTCGCGTTTTAGGCTTGCCTGTCGAGCAACAAGATTTGTTACTGGAGTCGGCACCGATGCATGACATCGGCAAGGTGGGGACGCCCGATATGATTTTGCTCAAGCCTGGCAAGCTGACCGAGGACGAATTCAGCGTGATGAAACAACATGCGGTGATTGGCTACGAGGTGCTCAATATCAGCAGCTCACCGTTACTCAAGGTCGCCGCCGAAATTGCGCACACCCACCATGAGAAATTTGATGGCAGCGGTTATCCGCGTGGCTTGGCAGGGCAGGCGATTCCCTTGTTTGGTCGCATCGTGGCGGTGGCGGATGTGTTTGATGCACTCACGTCGGAGCGTCCTTACAAAAAAGCTTGGGATGTCGAGCAAGCGTTGCAGTTGTTGCGCGATGGCAGTGGCAAACACTTTGATCCCGCCTGCGTGGAGGCGTTCCTCACTGATTTTGAAGAAGTCCTCGCCATTAAAAACCAATTCATGGATGAACAAATTGAACTTCGAGATCGCACGTTTGATTAAACCCAAGCCGCTTGCTTTGCTTGGTTTCATATTGATAGCTATCTGGCTAGGGTGGAACTTGTTTAGCGCCGAACAAGGGCAGCAAAAAAAGTATCAATTTAAGTCTCCTTTGGCGCAACTTGAGACGAGCTTTGAAGTGACGCAACCGCTACCAAAGTTCTTAACGTTAGAAAGCAATAAAGTGGTATTGGGGGCGCGTTTGTTTGACGATGTGCGCTTGTCATTTGATGATTCGATTAGTTGCGCGAGTTGTCATGTGTTAAGTCAGGGCGGGACGGATAACCGCTATCGCTCGGTGGGGGTGAAGGGGGAAGTAGGGAGTGTGAATGCACCCACGGTGCTGAATAGTGGATTTAATTTTGTGCAGTTTTGGGATGGCCGCGCTACCTCGTTAGAAGAACAGGTGGACGGGCCCGTGAATCATCCTAAAGAGATGGCTTCAAATTGGTCGTTGGTATTAAGCAAGCTAGAAAAAGATGAGGGCTATGTATCACAGTTTAATCGCCTGTATCCAGAAGGGATGACGGTATCTAACATCAAGAATGCCATTGCTAATTTTGAACGTTCCTTACTCACGCCTAATTCGCGTTTTGATAAATTCTTGCGTGGCGAGACGGCGGCACTTAACGTTCACGAAATTAATGGCTACGAATTATTCCAATCGTATGGCTGTGCCAGTTGTCATCAGGGCATCAATCTGGGTGGCAACATGTACGAAAAAATGGGATTGATGGGCGATTATTTTTCTGATCGCGGCAGTATCACTGAGGCAGACAATGGCCGCTTTAACGTTAATCACAATCCAGACAGTCTGCATGAATTCCGTGTGCCCAGTTTGCGTAATGTGGCACTCACTGCACCGTATTTTCATGATGGCAATGCAACTACGCTAGAGCAGGCCATTACCATCATGGCTAAATATCAATTAGGACGTGCCATGCCTGCGGATGATTTAAATGACATCGCTGCATTTTTGCGTAGCTTAACAGGGGAGTTGGGAGGGAAGCCGCTATGAACTTCTCGCCCTTAAAAAGCCTACTTTGGTTATGCTCTTTTACCTTATTAGGGTGGCTTTATCATCAATCAGATCAAGTCAATATTGAGTTACACCTACGCACGGTGCAGCACTTTGAGCAGTTGCACCAGCAAGATGCGCGTTTAAATCAATACGTGTTGCAAGCACGTTATGGTCAGCTCAAAAATTACGATCCGCTCGTAAGTACGCAACAAGAAATAGAGAGCGTATTGGTAGCCTTGACGCAAGACAAGGCAGACTACTTCCGCCAAGGTGAGGCCCCCATCCAGCAAGCATTTACGCACTACCGCAGCTTGTTCAAAAAAAAATCCGAAGTGTTGGAACAATTCAAATCGCATAACGCGGTGTTGCGTAATTCCTTGCGTTACTTTCCCTTGGCTGCGCATGCTCAACTGGAACATATGGCGGCGGGGTCAAGTCGTGAAGTGCAACTACACGAAGTGTTGGATGATGTATTACTGTTTGACCAACATGCCAGCACAGCATTGAAAGCTTCCATTGAAAAATCCATCCTTACGCTGAAAAAAAATGGCTCTCAACATGATGCGGCTATTGACGAGCTAGCCAGACATGTAGACATCATCTTGACCCACAAGCCTGAAGTGGATCAGTTTGTACATGACATCACGCAGTCACAAACTACAGCGCAAGCGGATACCATTTTTAATCTCTATGGTGAATTATTTACCCAACGCGAACGACAAGCAGCCCGTTACAAGTTAGCGTTGGCCTTGTTAGCGGCATTGATGTTGGGTTATGTCGCTTGGGTGTTAGCTCGGTTACAGCGCGCGCGCAGCACTTTGGCAGCTTCATTGCGTGAAGTGGAATTTCAAAAATATGCGCTGGATCAACATTCCATCGTTAGCATCGCCGACCGTGGCGGGAAAATTCTCTATACCAACGATAAGTTCAGCGAGGTTAGCCGGTACCGTCGTGATGAATTGCTAGGACAGGATCATCGGGTATTGAATTCAGGCTATCACCC
>JAGVFD010000098.1 GCA_020057805.1 Sideroxydans sp.
GATGTTCAAAATAATCTCCTTGATTGATGGTGAAGTGAAGCGCGGTGAGTAACGAATGAATCCTATAAATCGTTCACAAGGTTGCAAATTTGGATTGAAACAGTCCGAAAACCTACTTCAACCCCAAAACCTCGGCGCGCATGATAGCACTTGGAAGCCGTTAAGCCACTGTTTGGGAAGGCGCGAGTAGAGCGAGCTGGCTTGCGCTTAAGTAGCACCATTCACCAGGATTGAGCCCGATGTCCGCTAACGTGAGTGCGCCAATTTGTGTGCGAGAAAGCGCTGTACAGTGGTTTCCTGCGGCAACCAGCATGCGTTTCACCTGATGATACTTCCCCTGTTCCAGCACAATTTCTAAACGATGCGCGTCGAGTTGACGGCAAACGACGGCGGCTAAAGGCACGGATTCGTCCTCTAGCTTTACACCTTTTAACAGTTGCGCCACCAATTGGGGCGTGACCGCTTCATGCGTGGTCGCCACATACACCTTGGGGACGTGGCGTTTGGGGGACGATTGCGCATGGATAAACGCCCCGTCATCCGACATCAATAACAGCCCTGTGGTGTCGTGGTCGAGACGACCAACGGGCTGCACGTCGCGCGCAGCAAATTGCTCGGGTAGCAAAGACAACACGCCGGGATGGTGACTGGGTTTGCGCGAACATTCGTAATCGACCGGTTTGTGCAGTGCGATGTAGAGATGCTCGTGGAATAGCCATTCTTCGCCGTAGATGGAAAATGTCAGTCCTTCTGTTTCGAGGTAGAGGCGAGTGTCGGTAAGGACTTCACCGTTGATGCTCACTTCGCCCTCTTCAACTAATCGTGTGCAAAATTTTCGTGTGCCAAAACCTTGTGATTGCAAGATGCGTTCGAGTGTGTGTTTGCTCATGGAAGTTATGTTTTATTGAGTGGTAACGGCAGGCGCAACTTTAACAGACGTATGCTCGCGGTATGATGTATGCCAAGGAGAAACTCATGTCGCTTCAAGTTGCATTCTGGTCAGTCATTTTAATCTGGTCCACTACCCCGCTCGCAATTAAATGGAGCGCGCTCGGTATTGGACCTAGTTTTGCAGTGTTTTCACGCATGGCGATCGGACTGCTGCTGTGCATCATTTTGCTTAAATTATTTCGTGTGCCTTTTCCTCTGCATCGTAAAGCTCGTCTGGCTTATCTGGCAGGGGGATTGAGCATGTTTGCTGCGATGGCGCTCACCTATTGGTCATCGCAGTTCGTCAGCTCGGGCATGATTGCTGTGTTGTTTGGGCTATCGCCGCTGCTCACCAGCTTGGGCGCGGCGTTGTGGCTGAAAGAAGAGTCACTTACGCCACCTAAATTATTAGGGATGGTGCTGGGCGTGTTGGGATTGATGCTGGTATTTCGCGGTGGATTGGATTTTTCCGAGGGGGCCGTGCTGGGTGTGTGTGCATTGCTATTGGCTGTTGTTTCACAGTCTTGGGGCTTGGTGTGGTTAAAACGTATTAACGATGACAGTCCACCCTTGGCCACTACCTTGGGTATTTTGACGGTCTCGCTGCCCTTGTTTTTTTGCGTATGGTGGCTAGTGGATGGCAACGTTCCAGAGCAAGTAACGCCACGTTCAGCCGCCGCCACGCTGTACCTTGGCACATTCGGTTCGGTGTTGGGATTCGCGCTTTATTACTACCTCATCAAGCATATGGATGCCGGTCGTGTCGCACTCATCACCTTGATTACACCGGTGTTGGCTTTATTGTTAGGCCACGCTTTTAATGCAGAGCCCGTATTGCCTCAGGTGTGGCTAGGCACGGCGAGTATCGTGTTCGGATTGTGTATGCATCGCTGGGGTGAGCAGTGGTTGAATGCGATGAATAGAAAGCGAGGTGTGTGATGACGTTGCAATTAAGTAATCGGCAAGACCTTAAAGCGCGGGCGCTGCTGTTGGGCGATCGCTTGGACTTGAAGCTGTTCAAGATTGCTGACTGCCTATCCACCACGCCACTGACGATGGAAGTGGGCACACAAGGCGGCATCGCGGTGTTGTTTCGTTACGGTGTGGCGGTGTTGTTTGGGGTGCAGGCGATGGAGGAAGTGAAATTCATCGAATCGCTTAAAGCGCTACTCACCAATCCTTATGCCTTTCCCGAAATTGAAGAATTAGAAATTCACGGCGGGCGTAACGCAATGGGCGTGCAGAGTGGCGCGGTGTCGCTGGACGATGTTTCCCTGGAGAAGCTGCAACTCATCGCCGATGCCTTGAGTAAAAATTTGGTGTTGTCGCTGTATGAGAAAAAAGTAGCCGGTGAGTTCGACAAAATTGAACCACTCGCACAGGAATTAGCCCTGCACGGTAAAGTGAGTGCGAGTTCAAAAAGCCTGCTGCAAAAAATTGGCGCTATGTTACTTATCGAACACCGCATGGTAGGGCGTGCAGAGATTGGCGATCGCCCCGAAACACTGTGGGACTACCCACATTTAGAAGGTCTATATGCCAGCTTGGAAGATGAATTCGAGTTGAAAGAGCGGCAGTCGGCTCTGGATAGAAAGTTGGGTTTGATTTCAGACACGGCGCAAACACTGGCGGATGTGTGGGACAACAAGCAATTACACAAATTGGAGTGGTACGTGATTGGCCTGATTTTGTTTGAGATTGTGATTAGTTTAATCGAGCGAGGGGGGCAATTTTTACATTGGCTTGTCACGTAGATGAGGAATCAATTAAGCGCTAGAGTTAGTCAATCCTCACCGCGCAGTGCCATCGTGATCGGTGGCGGGATTGCTGGGTGTGCGACGGCGCACGCCTTGGCACAGCGGGGTGTTGAGGTCACATTGATTGATCGCGCCACGCAGTTGGCGAGTGGCGCGTCGGGCAATCCGCGCGGCATTCTGCATGCGCGTTTTGGTGCGGGCGATAACCCCCTGCATCAGTTTGTCTTGGCTGCTTATCAGCATGCTTTACGCTGGTTGGATGAGGTGTTGCCTGTCGATGGAGTGGCGCGGGCGCAATGCGGTTTGTTGCAGCTGGCTTGTAATGCGGTGGAAGTAAAACGCCTCGGACGTTTGGCGCAGCAAACATGGCCAGCCCATCTAATGCAGTTTGTCGATGCGGCGCAAGCCAGCGAATTGGTCGGAATCGAGATGCAGTTTGGCGGCGCGTGGTTTCCTACAGGTGGATGGGTCGTGCCGCCTGTGCTGTGTGCTAAGTTGGTCAGTGATGCGCGCATCACACAGCGCTTGGAATATAACGCCGAGTCATTGGTGAAAACGCAAACGGGCTGGCGGGTGCAGGGGCAAACCGCACAAGGAGTGGCATGGCAAGCAGAGGCGGATGTGTTAGTCGTGTGTTGTGCGCACACCGCGAATAAATTCGAGCAGTTCGCTCACTTCAAACTTACCCCCGTGCGAGGACAAATCAGTGTGGTGGCGCGAACCCCAGCGAGTCAGGCTTTACGTGCCGTGGTGTGTGGCGATGGTTACTGTGCGCCTAGTGTGAGCGATGAACATGTGCTGGGCGCAACTCATACGTTTGATGATGAATCGACCGAAGTGAGAAGTGCTGATCATGCTGAAAATCTGGCGCACCTCAATGCTTATGCCCCCATCTTGCATCAAGCATTAGGCGAGAGGGCCAATGAAGATTGGCAGGGCAGGGCGTCCGTGCGTTGCTCTGCCCCAGGTTCAATGCCGCTGGTGGGCAGAGTTGATGAAGGGTTGTATTGCAGTCTCGGTCATGGCACGCGTGGACTGCTCACGGCGGGTATTTCGGCAGAGGTGTTGCTTGCTGAACTATGTGGATTTCCTGCCCCGCTGCCACAGAATATTTTGCATGAATTGGCCCCGTTGCACAGGGCAAGGTCAGTGCGCTCACGCGTATAATCGCCCCCTAAAATTAAGGCGTAGCATGAAAAAAACACCCACCCCAGACTATCCAGAAATTCGCGCAGGTCAGTCCATCGAATTATTGAAGGCACTACACATCCTCACGCGCGACGGCAAGATGAATCAGGACTCGCGCCGCAAATTGAAGCAGGTCTATCACTTGTATCAGTTCATCGAGCCCTTACTTGAAGAAGTACGCAAGGCGCAAGGTGCATTGACCTTGGTGGATCACGGCGCGGGCAAGTCTTATCTGGGATTTATTCTGTATGACCTGTTCTTCAAGGCATTGAAAGAAGCTTCTCATATCTACGGCATCGAGACGCGCGAAGAGCTAGTCACGCATTCTCGTGAGTTGGCGCAGCAGTTGGGGTTTGGTGGGATGTCATTCGAGAACTTATCGGTCGCTGAATCGACGGTGTCGGACAAGTTGCCTGCTCAAGTCGATGTGGTGACCGCACTACATGCCTGCAACACCGCCACTGACGACGCCATCCACTTCGCACTCAAAAAGAAGGCCAAACATATCGTGTTGGTGCCTTGCTGCCAGGCCGAGGTCGCCGCCGTCTTGCGTAAAAACAAGGGCAAGCAGCTGGCGAAAGATGCGCTCATCGAGTTGTGGCGTCACCCTATCCACACACGCGAATTTGGCAGTCATATCACCAATGTGCTGCGCTGTTTGCAGCTGGAAGCGCACGGCTATCAAGTCACGGTGACCGAATTGGTGGGTTGGGAACATTCCATGAAGAACGAACTCATCATTGCGAGCTATAAAAACCTACCGCGCAAACGTGCGGCAGAACGATTGGAAGAAGTGTTGTGTAGCGTAGGCTTGGAAGAGATGCGTGGCCGATTCTTCACAGAATAAAGCAGAGGAAATCATGCAAGAACAACCCATTTTGAATCATTACCAACGCATCGGCGGCGAAGCCAAAGTGCGTGAATTGGTGCAGCGTTTTTATCACTTGATGGATGAATTGCCAGAGGCGCATCGCATCCGCAAGATGCATCACATCGACTTAAAAAATGCAGAAGATAAATTATTTATGTTTCTCACAGGTTGGATGGGCGGGCCGCAACTGTATGTGGAAAAGTTCGGGCATCCGCGTTTGCGCCAGCGCCACCTCCCTTTTTCTATTGGTGATGAAGAACGAGACCAATGGATGCTGTGCATGGTGCAAGCGATGGAAGATGTGGTGGAGGAAGAGGCTTTGAGAATTGAATTGAAAGCCGCTTTTTACAAGACCGCTGACTTTATGCGCAATCAAGGCCAATAAATCGCCTCGCTCTCCGCGCACTTTAGATAAACAAATTACCCCGCGCTTTGGCGCGCTTTTTTCACTAGGTACTCGCAATGACAATATCTGAAGCCCAACTTATTACGCTGCTCGAATTGCAGGATGGCATGAACAGCAAGGTCAATCCTGAATGGGTGGCGGCGAACAATCATTGGCATCGCGCTATTCAAGTGGAAGGGGTGGAGGCGATTGAGCATCACGGCTGGAAGTGGTGGAA